>CAYFJI010000081.1:0-8345 GCA_964343365.1 uncultured Acidiferrobacteraceae bacterium | reverse complement strand
CGTCATCGTACGAAGAACCCGCCGCTTCAAGCGTCTTACCGATGTTCTCCATAACGTAGCGTGACTGGAGAGTCAATGGGTGCTCATTAAAGGGTAATTTAGGATTTACCCGAGCTTCCGGCGCAACACCTGTTTTAAAATCAGAGGCAAGCTGCCCAGCGACAAAAACCCAGTTACCGGCTTTCACAGCCGGCGCATAGGGCATCTTTGGATTCGGTATATTATCTGGCCATACTTCTGTCTTTTTGTTAACTTTCATTTTGTTGCATCCTCATTCTCATAATATTTTTTTGGTTGACAAACATTGACGATAAGCCATCGTTTAAATTTGCCCAGAATATAAAACCAATTTATCTAAGAAATATCTAAAGCAATCCGGCAACATCTGCAATATCCGTTATCCCCTTTAGATCTGATGGAATAGTTTTGCCTTTTCTGGCGTAGTATTCGGCAAGTAACGCTGGTCCATCAACAACCAAACCCAAATGAAGCGAAACAATTTTGAGCGCTGATTCTTCAGCATCCTGTGAATAACCGCCAACTACATCCCTTGCAATAATGACTCTGAAATCTCGATTTGCTGCATCAAATGCCGTAGATAAAACACATGCATCAGTCATAACGCCAGTAAGAATCACATTATCAACTTCAAGGTTACGTAACAAAAACTCTAAATCTGTAGGCACAAAACTAGAAAGTCTCTTTTTTGTTCTGATGTAGTAATCCCCTTCCACCTCTTCTGTCATTAGATCTAACCATTTGGTTCCTTCCCACGAGTGCTCATCCATCAAATCGTTATCTTCGACATAGAGGTAGTATAAAACTCGCCAATTAGCCATCCGGTTCCGCTTAAGTGAATTTAAATCATCTATTCCGCCGTAGCGTTGCCAATGTTGCACATGGATAACTGGAATGCCAAGATTTCGACACTCGGCTTGAAACCTATTATGGGCCGGGATTCTAGCTCGCGCTCTCGGCGTTGCAAGTGTCAGGCGATCATCAGGACCTACATGCCCCCGATGCATGTCAATTTCAATTACTGCTGTCCGATCAGGATCAAGCCAGTTCTCAAAAGCATCATCGAAAGTAGGCACTCCAGCGGGGAGCTGCATTTTTTTTTCGCCCTCAATATAACAATACATAGATGTTTCCATAGAATAATTGCTCCCCGCTGGTTATTAATTATAGTGCCTAGATAATGCACCTATTCCTTTGCGTGTTTAGGAACACCCAATAGCCGTTAAATCTACGCTTGCTCCAGAATCGATCGCTCCGATTGGAAAATCTCCCGCAGTCTCATCGGGGATTGTTATTTCACCAGATCTGACCTTGCGAACAATTTCTTCATAAGTTGAAATTTCATCTGCACTCAGCAATGCTCGGACATTATCATAAACAGGTGCTGAAATTTCTGGGTTGTTTGTAGCGTCAAAATCGACGAACATGGCGTCTGAAATTTGGCCACTTGCGCCCATTTCAATCACACTTTTAGAAGCGAAAGTCAGTCCATGAATTGCCGATGTTAAGACAACCTTTGGACCTAAAGATTGACTTTCATAGTAGGAAGGAACAACCCACACATTGCCACGGCCTTGACCACGAGCCTCTTTAGCTGCTTGCACAATTCCAAGTACGGCGGAATCGGTAGGAGCCATAATAATATCAGCTCCGGCGGCGTATACTGCCAATGCAGCTGCTTTCGATATACCAGTATCAGTCCAAGTATTAATATACTGTTGAGAAAACTTAATGTTTGGATTAACACACCTAGCTCCTAAATGGAATCCCTCAGCTTGCCGAGTCAACGCAGGAAACGCAAACCCGTTTAGGGAGCCAACGTGCCCACTCTGAGTCATCAGCGCTGCTAAAGCACCTGCTAGGAAATTAGCATTGTGCTGAGCAACATCAATCCAGCAAAGATTATCTGGTTGGGTTGGTGGTCCTGTAGCGTCACTAGGGTGATGTGGCGCCAAACAAAACTGAACGCCAGGAAATTGTTGAGCCAAGGTAATTGCTGGGTCTACCATCGCACCATGTGCAATAAGAACCATGTCGTATCCTTGGGACGCAAAAGCGGCACCTTGCTGAAGTACAGATGCCGGATCATTGAGTAATTCGACGGATTCGACATGAATATCGCTGTTTGCAGCCATCGCCTGCTCGGCACCATCGAACCACGCGTTCGACCATGAAAGGTCTGTAGCGGTTCCTGGATAAATTAAAGCGACTCGATATGAATCTGCGCTGGCCGCTAATGGAAAAGATGACAACAGCACGGCAAAAGCGATGATCGCGCCAAACGCAAATTGTCCTTTAGCGAATAACATTTTTAAAACACTCATACACGCCCCCTTTTTTTCTATGAAGTGTGATTAACATCCAAATTTTTATCAGAAAAAGAAACCCGTTAAAACTCCATTAGTCTGGCTATGTTTAATGAATATGTCAATTTTTTTACAGTCAACTCGTAATCAATAAGAATATTAAGCTAAAGAAATGGAATGGCCGTTACATTCAAATAGTAGGCACTAACGACCGATCCTCTTATAGGGGATACCAACCGCTGCTGGATAAGTGGATCCGGGAGCGAAAACCACCGCGACAACTGTCATGATATATGGCAACGCCGTCCACAACTGTGGGGGTATATCAGACAAAACATTTAGTCGTCCACCCAAAAATTGAAGGCCTTGTGTTAAACCGAATGCTAATGCAAAAACTAACACTAACACTGGCTTCCATCTAGCAAGTACAACCACTCCCAGCGCAATAAAGCCACGACCTGCTGTCATGCCGGGAACAAAACCGCCAGATGTTCCTAGGACCAAAGCAGCTCCGCCAAGAGAAGACAGGATTGAGCCAATAATTACAGCGGGGTATCTGAGACGAAGCACATTCAAGCCTCCGGACTCAGCAGCCAACGGTCTTTCACCTGCGGTTCTAGCATAAAGACCCCACCATGTCTTCTGCATAATCCAATAAACAAAAATCATAAAAATCAATCCTAAATACAACATCATATTTTGCTGATTAATAATCGAACCTAACCATTTAATATCCGATAGAAATGGTATTTGGATCGCTGGAAGGGTCGGACCAACTTGCCCGCCCAGAAATAGACCATGGAGTGTTCCAGTAAGTCCAAACGCGAAAATATTAAACATAAGCCCAGTAACAATTTGATCAGTACCCCGATAAACATACAAAAAGGCTAAAGTGACTCCACATAGAATGCCCACTAAACCACCTGCAAGTAAGGCGAGGTAAGGACTGCCTGTTTCAATTCCGATGAATGCGGTAGTAAATGCACCGATAAGCATAACACCTTCGATACCGATATTGAGAACGCCAGATTTTTCCTGTACCAGTTCGCCAAGACCAGCTAAAAGAAGCGGCACTGCCAATTGAATACCAATTACAAAGAATGCGATAAAAATTGCTTCAGTTAGCATCCGGGTTCTCTGGATATTGAAATTTTATTACTCCTGTCAACATAAGCAAGACAACGAAAGTTGCTACGATAATCTCGCCGACTGCAGGGGATAGGCCAGCGCCCGCCTGCAGACTATTGGAACCAACCCGCAAGATGGCAAACACTACTGCCGAACCAAGAATAGCAATCGGGTTTAGTCGCGCTACCAACGCAACACCGATACCAATATAACCAAAATTTGCAGAGAAATCTTGTAAAAGCGCATGATCCCGCCCTTGAACAATTATTGCCCCAGCCAGACCCGCCATTGCTCCTGCTAGCAGAAAAGTCCAAATCGTAACACCATTAGTCTTGATTCCGGCAAGTTTTGATGCTCGCGAATTGGCGCCGATCAACCGAATAGAAAACCCTAATTTTGTTTTAGTGATGATGAACCAAATCACTAGAGCAGCAGCTATCGAAAAGAAAATACCTACATCGACAAACCATCCTTCAAATGGCCGTGGTAACCTCGCGGTTACCAGAATACTCTTAGTACGTTGAACAAATCCTGCGGGAAACACGTGAAATATTACCCAAGCGGCTAAGGCCATCGCTATAAAATTCAGCATTAAAGTGGTAACAATCTCACTTGCATCGAACTTTGCCTTTAACCATCCGGGGATTACTGCCCAAGCTGCACCAGTGGTCATGGCTAAAATCATAACCGTAGATGCTGCCAGCCATGCTGGCCATTGTTCCGGCACCAACAAACCCACGACAGCTGCTGCCACTGCTCCAACAGTCATTTGACCCTCACCACCGACATTCCATAACCTAGCCGAGAAAGGAATTGAGGCTGCCAAAGCAGTAAGTATTAATATACCGGCCACAGTAATTGTTTGGGCTAGAACCCATTTATTCCCAAGTGACCCTAACAATATAGTCTTACCTACTGTAAAAGGATTGGCACCCAAAATTAATACAAGTAATGCCATTGCGACCAATGTGCCAACCAAAGCCAAGATTGAACGAATCCATACGTTGTTGACCGCAATATTTGTGTTAAATGCCAAAGGTATCCCCACGTTAAACGCTAACTTCTAATTGATACATCTCATAAAAAACTTTATCACAAAAAATTAACTTATTTAGGGGAGAGATTTAAGAGACCTCTTGCATTTCCGCCTAAAATATTGCCTTTTTCTTGTTCATTGAGCTCTGTTTGTGAAGTAACAATTTCAACTGGATGTTCATAACCCATATCAAAACAATAGTCGCTACCCATCATAACTCTGTCGGATCCAACTATTTTTATCAAATACTCCAGTGCTTCTTTTGAATGTGTAATAGTGTCGTAATGGAATCGCCTTAGATAGTCAAATGGATGCTGATCTCGGTGTGCCAACTCGGGACGCACCCTAGAGCCATGGTCTAACCTACCGACCAAATATGGGAAAGCCCCTCCGGCATGAGGTAAACAAATGTCCAGTTTTTGGAATCTATCTAAAACGCCGCCAAAAATAAAATTAGCCGCCGCAATCGCAGATTCAAAAGGATTTCCAAGCAAATTCTTCAAATAATAGGGCGCCAAGCGGTCTGGGTCTACTACCTGGACAGGATGCAAAAATAAGGGAAGGCCATAATTTTCCAAACGTTCATAAATCGGGAAAAAAACCTCATCAGATAAATCACGTTTCCCGACGCGGGTAGCTGAATACACTCCTTTAATTGCATCACACTTAGCAATCCTATCAAGTTCTTGGCAAGCAAGAGACGGCTCATGCCATGGGAGGGTAGCAAACCCAACTAACCGATCCGGATATTTTTCGTGAGCTTCAACACAAGCATCATTGTATGCCTCAGACAACTGTAGTGCGAACGTACCTTCCGCAAATTCAACCATTGGGATAGTTAGCGACAACGCATGCACTCCTACTCCAATAGTATCCATCTCTGCTACACGAAGGTCGAGATCAACAAATCTCCACTCCAGTGGTGGTATCAATTGCGGGCCTGCCTTAATGACTACGCCATCTGGGTTTGACATATCACAACCAGCCGAATGGTCTGCACCATGTTTTTCCAGAAGGCGTAGATAGGCTTCTGGATAGAAATGAGCGTGAATGTCAATCGCTCTGCTTGAGTTATTCATTTGTGATCTCTCCCAAAAAAATGCACACTTTATATTGGTTTAAAGTGGGCTGTCTACCCTCTCTTTTTTTGCATCAGCCTGAACTAGACTGTGAACCGCCTGCCATAGCCAATGCTAGCTTCTCACCTTTAATATCCGCAGCTGAGCCTTCTATAATCTGTTTCCCTCGATAAAGCACCAAAATGCGGTCAGAAAGCTTAAACAATTCTTCCAAATCTAAGGTGAGGAGTAGTATTGCCCCGCCATTTGCCCTCAATTGCAAAATACGCTGATGTACATAATCGATAGCACCAACATCAAGCCCCCAAGTCGGATTGTCAGCCACCAGAACCTTGGGATTGGTTGACAATTCTCGAGCTAAGACTATTTTTTGTTGGTTCCCACCCGACAAACTGCTTACCTTGACATGGGGATCAGGAGGCCTCACATCATACTCTTTTAACAATTCACTGCTATCAGCAGAAACCTGTCCCCAGTTAATCACTCCCATTTGAGAATATTTACCAGATATAATTTTTGAGATCGCAATGTTTTCACCAATTGTCATATCCAAAACAAGCCCAAGACCTTGACGATCTTCTGGAATCGCCCCCAGACCTGCCCTACGGCGTGACAACGGGGATGAATCAGTTACTTCTTTCCCAGCAATTGTCATGCCTCCTTGATTTGGTTTAATCAAACCGAACAGACAATCAACAATTTCACGTTGTCCATTACCCTCAACACCGGCTATTCCAAGCACTTCACCCGGAGACACCTTGAAAGACAAATTATCAACTGCATTAAAATCACCAACAGCTGAGTGCACAACAAGATTCTTCACTTCCAAGGCTGATGAAGTATTTTCATTTACCATCGATTTGCGATCAGGTAATTGGATTCTTTCCTGACCTGTCATAGCGTGAGCTAATGATGTTTCATCAAAAGATCCCCTTGCCATGGAAGCAACTCGCTGCCCTTTCCTAAGGACTGTAACTCTATCGGCAATCTCAACGACTTCGGCTAATTTGTGGGTAACCAAAACAATTGAATGTCCTGACGACCTTAAATCAGACAAAATCATCAATAGGTTTTCAATCTGCTTGGGCCCCAGAAGTGAGGTCGGTTCATCCATGATCAAAATTCGTGCCCCACGGTAGAGCGCCTTTAATATCTCGACACGTTGTTGAAGATCTGTTGGAAGACTCCGCACTTCGGTCGCTGCATCTATAGGCATATGCAGCTCTTCTGATTTTCGATTAACCTCTTCTTCTATGTCGATAGCGCGAAAATTAAAATCAGTCACCTTTCTGACGCCGAGCATGACATTCTCTGCAACGGTAAAAGAAGGCACTAAGGTAAAGTGCTGGTGCACCATTCCAATACCGTACTGAATAGCCTCAAAGGGCGACTCAATTTTGACTTCGTTACCTTCCAGATAAATTGAGCCTTTATCTTGTTGAACATGGCCAAATAGTATGTTCATCAAAGTTGTTTTCCCAGCTCCATTCTCACCGAGCAAGACGTGAATTTCCTGAGGACGCAAATTGAAATCAACTTCGTTATTAGCTACTGTAGTCCCATAGTGCTTAGTAATACCTCGCATCGAAATTATGTTTTTGGTATCAGGCATTATCAATCTAATCTATATGAATTTTTAAACGCGAAAATCATTTCAACGGATAGTCAGGAATATCGGTCACACGTAAAGCGGAGTTAGCCATGATTTCATCAATCTCTGGAGGATCTTCCGCATCATCCCCTGCCAAATACGAACCCAGATCACGTCCACGTTGCACAATAAATTTGCCAACAGTATGGCGCACTTCTTCCCATTCTGCCAAGGCGTCTTCAAGTGATTCAGGTTTGGTAAGTTTCTCGCCCAAAAGTCGGGCATCTTCAGCTACCTTCGTAACCCCCATTCCGACATGTGGTCTAGCCGAAAAAGCAGCATCCCCTAGCATCAAAAGTCGGTCATTTCGCATAGACGCACTAGTCAGGTCATAAATTGGTTGAATCAAAGGCTGCTTAGTTTTTCCAACCAACTCCGCAAATGCCTTAGGCATATCTCTTTGGGCATCCTCGCATATTTGATCAATTACAGCTTTGCGTATTTCATGCGGTGGTATACCAACTTCGTACTGAACACCAGAATTACCTTGCAACCAACTTTTTAAAAGCCTCTTTTTTGAGGCAGGTCGATACCAAACATAATTCACAGATCTCTCTGAAGAATATGGTCTGGACACCGGATAGGTCAATAATTGTTGCCGGTGTGGAAGCGCGAAAGCAAAATTATCCCCCAGGATATTTAGCGCCTCACTGCTAAGCTCGTTTGCCTTGACAATTCCACGCCACGCTACGTAACCAGCATACTCTAGCTTTGCGTCAGAGTCGATATGATTTCTATGCTCTGAATAAATGCCATCCGCAAAAATAGCAATATCAGCTTCTATCTTACTATTATCGTCAAAATAGAGGACCGCTCCGTTGCCTGTGTTTTTCGCTCCAACGCAATTACTTCCCAAAAAATACTCCTGCGGTTTTAGCGCATCAAACAATAGATTAAATAACCATTCCCAACTAGCCATCACTTGAGGGTATAGTTTTTTTGCTATTATGGAGCCATTCTTACTCTGGACGATTCTATTGTTGATTGTGATGCCGAGTGGCACTTTTTTTCCAACACAAGTATGAACCATCTCTTCAAGTTCTGGATAAGTTACAATGCCTGCACCTCGACCTGACAACGGGGTTTCGGTTCGTTCATGAATACTTATCTCCCAGCCGGCTCTCCTT
>CAYFJI010000080.1:0-8358 GCA_964343365.1 uncultured Acidiferrobacteraceae bacterium | reverse complement strand
TCAGTGCCCTTGATTAAAGCAACGTGATACGCCAAAAGTTGCAGTGGCACAGTATACAGAATTGGTGCTATAGCGCTGTCAACTGCGCGACTACTGGTACCGCCGTTTAGGTCATTCGGTTGGGTTATCCGAATGATCTCTACGCCTTCCTGAGGCTCAAACTCAGTTCCTGGGTCTGAAAAAACATAGAGCCGCCCTCCGCGAGCGCGTACTTCTTCCATATTCGACTTCAACTTTTCCAACAGTTGATCGTTAGGCGCCACAACCACAACTGGCATGTCTTCATCCACAAGCGCCAATGGGCCATGCTTCAGTTCACCAGCTGGGTAGGCTTCTGCGTGCACGTAGGAAATCTCCTTTAATTTTAACGCACCCTCCAATGCTATTGGGTAGTGTGCACCTCTACCCAAAAAAAGCGCGTGCTGTTTATCGCCGAACTGACAAGACACTTCAGCGATCCGGGATTCCATCGCCAACGCATCTTCTAAAGCAGACGGTAGAGCACGTAACTGTTTAACAATATGGGCTTCAAACCCCCGATCAAACCCATACTTACGCGACAGCACCAGCGCAAGAAGCATTAAGCCAGTCATCGCTGTGGTAAATGTTTTTGTTGAGGCAACGCCCACCTCAGGCCCTGCATGCGTCATAAATCTTAGATCTGACTCCCGAACCAGCGAGGATTCGGGAACATTACAAATCACCATGGATCCTAGAATATTCTGTCGCTTGGCCTCCTCAAGTGCTGCCAAAGTATCAGCGGTCTCACCTGACTGAGAAATAGTGACGGCCAACGTACCGCTTCTTTTCGGGTGGCGACGGTAACGGTACTCGCTTGCAATCTCAACATCACAGGGAACCCCCACGTACTCCAACCAGTTCTTAGCTACTAGTCCGGCATGATAACTGGTTCCACACGCAATAATTTGCACACACTCGGTTTCACTAAAAAGTTTTGCCGCCTTGTGACCAAAAGCATCTTCAAGCACCCGATCACCACTAACACGGCCTTCAAGCGTGTCCGAAACTGCGCGCGGCTGTTCATGTATTTCTTTTTGCATGAAATGTCGGAACTCACCCAACTCTGCCGCGTCACCTCTTTGACGGCTGTGAAGAGTTGGTCTTTCTACTGTTTTTCCTTCATGATTAATGATCGTGCAGCTGTCTTCCCTCAAATCCGCCACATCTCCATTCTCAAGCACTTTATATGTACGAGTGACCGGAAGGAGTGCCGAAATATCAGAAGCCACAAAAAACGCATCATCGCCTACACCCAACAATAACGGCGGTCCCTGTCGGGCGACCACCAAACGGTTTGGTTCATCGCTGTGCATCACTACAAATGCAAAACTGCCTTCGAGTTCTCCTAGTGTCTTTTGCACTGCTTGCAGCAAATCGAGGCCGCTTGATAGATGGATATATACCTGATGTACAACAACTTCTGTATCGGTTTCGGAGGTAAATGACAGGCCTGATTCATGCTGAGAGCGTCTCAAAGTTGCATGGTTCTCGACAATTCCATTGCAAACCAAAGCAAGTGTATTTTGACAGATGTGTGGATGCGCATTAGGCTCAGTAACGCCACCATGGGTGGCCCACCGGGTGTGTGCAAGCCCTACTTTCCCGGACAAAGGTCGTTCGGCTAAAACTTTCTCGAGTGCCTGAACACGACCAACCGCCCGTGAACGTTTTAGCCCACCCCCATCTTCCACAACAGCCAAGCCAGCAGAATCATAGCCCCGATATTCCAAGCGTCTCAACCCATTAACTAGATAAGAGGCGATATTTTCTTTTGCAACAGCCCCAACAATTCCGCACATTATTTTACGCCACCTGTTGATTAAGCATCGTATCTATAAGTCAAACAGGACAAGCTCTACTCGCCCTTTTTTTTTGGTCTTCGCCAGTTTTGTAATGTTTTCGCTTTAGCTCGAGTTATCGTTAATTTACCGGGGGGGGCATCATTGCGAATCGTAGAACCAGCACCAATTGTGGCGTCCTTACCGACGGTAACAGGTGCAACTAACTGGCTATCAGACCCAATAAAGGCCCCATCCTCTATTATAGTACGATGTTTGTTAACACCATCGTAGTTACATGTGATAACGCCCGCCCCTACATTCACCTCTTTACCAACAGTAGTGTCACCCAAATATGCGAGGTGATTTACTTTCGTCCCGGACCCTAATCGAGTTTTTTTTATTTCTACAAAATTACCGAGCTTTGATCGTGGAGCCAATTCAGTATCCGGGCGCACTCGGGCAAATGGCCCAATATTGCAACCCTCTTCAATTTTAGCGCCGTCAATCACACAGTTCGCTTCTATAACAACATCGTCACCGATAACACTATCACGAATAATGCAGTTAGGGCCCACTGTGACTCGATCACCCAAGCGTACTTCGCCTTCTATAACGACATTGATATCAATAACGCTACCTTCTCCCACGGACAGTGTCCCCCGCAAATCAAATCGGGCAGGGTCATACAGCGTTAGTCCATTAGCCATCAAATCAATGGCCTGTCGCCTTTGAAAAATTCGTTCTGCCTTTGCCAGCTCGCTTCGGCTGTTAATACCAGCTGCCTCATCAAGGTCGGTAATTGGGCATGTAACCGCTGGCGGTGAAGAAGCGGTCGCAAACTCGACCACATCCGTTAAGTAACGCTCACCTTGAACGTTCGAAATTTCCAAGCGATCAAGCCAATGATTTAACAACCTTGCGGGCGCCGCAATTAAACCAACATTGATCTCACGAATCATTTTTTCTTCTTCACTAGCGTCGAGGTCTTCTATAATTCGCTCTAACCTTCCGTTCTCATCTCTTATAATCCGACCATACCCTGAAGCATCTGTGGCCATAGCGGTTAATAGCACTAAACGTTCAGATCGTGTCATTCCAACCAGCCGGAATAAAGTTTCCGAGCGGATGAGCGGAACATCTCCGTATACCACAATCACGTTAGATGTTTGTTCAACAAACGGGATAGCCCGTGCCGCCGCATCACCTGTCCCTAGCTGGGACTCTTGCTTAACCCAATTAAGCTCCTGATCAGATATTGCCTCTCGCACCTGTTGTCCACCGAAACCGTAAACTACATGAATTTTCATCGGATTAATCGATCGAACGGTGTCGAGCACATGTTGAAGTAGGGGTCGACCACCTACCTCTTGTAACACCTTAGGTGTGGCCGAATGCATCCTTTTGCCTTTTCCGGCAGCAAGAACAATCACTTCCGTTTTATTTTCCATTTGCAGAATAGTACGCCAACTAGAGATTTTGCGCTTGATCCCGAAATTTAAAGGAGCCTCCATCCAACGGCTTCAGTCATTTTATCAGCTCCAAACCAACTTGGTGCGAGATTGAGGCTGATTTAACGTTTTTTATGTTGTCTTACGGCCTAAAGTTCGGTACTGGCGAGCCCTATCAGCCCCTTTTCGACCGCAACTTCTGAATTGCTCTTATCTGAGCAGCGGCTTGGATTAGTTCAGCCTTGGCCTTGGCTAATTCGAGTTCGTTTGACTGGTCGGACAAAGCTTGCTCAGCACGGCGCTGCGCTTCCAAAGCAGAAGCTTCGTCCAAATCTGCAGCACGGAGTGCTGTATCTGACAACACCGTCACTACGTGGCCTTGCACCTCAAGCATGCCACCGGAAACATAAAAAAACTGTTCATCACCAGACTCCTGCTGAACCCTAACCTCTCCCGGCTTGAGCCGAGTAAGCAACGGCGCATGCTCTGGGGCTATACCTATTTCCCCCATCTCCGCCGGCGCAAAAACCATGGTTCCCTGGCCCGACCAGATTTCCTCCTCGGCACTAACAATATCAATCTGAATTGTCTTGCTCATTAGCTTTTAGCTCTAAGAGACGGTTTTTGCTTTCTCAACGGCTTCCTCTATTCCGCCAACCATATAAAACGCTTGCTCAGGCAACGCATCATACTCACCATTAATAATGCCTTGAAATGCTCTTATGGTGTCTTTGAGTGACACAAACTTCCCTGGTGACCCAGTAAATGTTTCAGCAACAAAGAATGGTTGTGACAAAAATCTCTGAATTTTTCTCGCACGACTTACAACCTGTTTATCTTCCTCAGAAAGCTCATCCATACCAAGAATGGCGATGATGTCGCGTAGCTCTTTAAATCGCTGCAATGTGCCCTGAACCGCTCGAGCAGTGTCATAATGCTCTTGCCCGACAACCAGGGGGTCAAGCTGGCGGCTGGTCGAGTCTAGTGGGTCTACAGCCGGATAAATTCCTAATTCAGCCACTTGCCGGGACAAAACTAGTGTTGCATCAAGATGAGCAAATGTTGTGGCTGGAGACGGATCAGTTAGATCATCTGCGGGAACATAAACAGCCTGAAACGATGTAATTGAGCCGTTCCTGGTAGATGTTATACGCTCCTGCAGGATTCCCATCTCTGCCGCTAATGTTGGCTGGTACCCTACAGCAGACGGCATTCTGCCCAACAATGCTGAAACTTCCGTGCCCGCTAATGTATAGCGATAAATATTGTCAACAAACAACAAAACATCTCGGCCTTCTTCGCGAAAGTGCTCAGCCATAGTCAGCCCTGTCAACGCAACTCTCAGCCGGTTCCCTGGCGGCTCATTCATCTGCCCAAAAACCATGGCTACTTTATCGAGTACGCCCGCCTCCTTCATTTCATGGTAAAAATCATTGCCCTCACGGGTGCGTTCTCCAACTCCAGCAAACACTGAGAGGCCAGAATGCTCTTTGGCGATATTATTTATCAATTCCATAATAGTCACCGTTTTGCCAACACCGGCGCCGCCAAAAAGACCAATTTTTCCCCCTTTGGCAATAGGCATAATTAAATCCACTACTTTAATTCCTGTCTCAAGGATTTCTACCGTCGGTGTCTGGTCAGCGTAACTCGGGGCGCTTCGGTGGATTGGCAAATGGTGCTCTGAGTTTACTGGGCCTGCGTCATCGACTGGGTTACCCAAAACATCCAGAATTCGACCAAGGCCAGCCTCTCCAACTGGTACAGTTATCGGTGCGCCAGTATTGTTAACTTCTATTCCCCGCTTGAGTCCATCGCTTGAACCCATGGCAATTGTCCTAACAACCCCATCACCTAGTTGCTGTTGAACCTCCAATGTCAGGCCGGTTTCATTGACAGTCAAGGCCTCATAGACTTTGGGCACCGATTCCCGTGGAAATTCAACATCCACCACTGCTCCAATAATCTCGACAATATTTCCAGTACTCATGAATTAATTTCCTCTTATTACGCGACTTTGTTTTGGGGCAGGCTACACAGCCGCAGCGCCCCCCACTATTTCTGCAATTTCTTGAGTGATCGCAGCCTGCCTAGCTTTGTTGTAAACGAGTTGCAACTCATCGATTAACGTACCAGCATTGTCCGATGCAGATTTCATCGCCACCATACGAGCCGCCATCTCACACGCGATATTTTCGGTGACGCTTTGATAAATCAGAGACTCAATATATCGCGTCATCAGAGCATCAACCACTTCATGAGCCTCGGGTTCATACAAATAATCCCAATGCTGAGGAAGCTTATCATCTGGCTGGTCCGCGTGTATTGGCAAAAGCTGCTCAACGCTCGGTACTTGTGACATAGCTGACACAAATCGGTTATTAACCACATATAGTTTGTCGATACGACCCTCCGAATAAGCATCCAGCATAACTTTCATGGCCCCTATCAAGTCTGTAAGTTGAGGGGCGTCACCGAGCTTAGTCGCCTCTGAAACGATATTCGCGCCAATCCTTTTGAAAAAGCCAAGGCCTTTGTTCCCAATTGCCGCTACATCAATCTCGATGTTTTGTGATTGCCATTCGGAAAGGGCATTAACCGCTTCCCGAAAAAGATTAATATTTAATCCGCCACATAGCCCCCGGTCGGTCGAAATAATAATGAAGCCAACGCGCTTCACGTCTCGCGATTTGGTAAAACTATGCTTATATTCCAAACTAGCTTGGGAAAGGTGAGCAACTACGCTTCGCATCTTTTCAGCGTAAGGTCGAGCCTGGCGCATTCTTTCCTGCGCCCTGCGCATCTTGCTAGCTGCAACCATTTCCATTGCTTTCGTGATCTTCTGAGTGTTTTGAATGCTCTTGATCTTGGTTCGAATTTCCTTTCCGACAGCCATAAGGGTTCCTTGTCTCTAAAGGTTGGCCGGCAAACTTACCAAGCCCCGTTCTCTTTGAAATCTTTAAGCGCCTCATGCAACTTATCCGCAACATCTTCATCATAAGACTTTTTTTCATTTAGCTCATCAAGAAGCTGGTTATGTTGGGTCTTAACATAGCCTTGCAGCGCCTCTTCAAACTCCACTACTTTGTTAGCTTCCACGTCATCAAGGTACCCTTCGTTGGTCGCAAACAAGGTAACTGCCATCGCGGCTACCGACATTGGTGCATATTGTTTTTGCTTCATCACTTCTGTGCTGCGTTCGCCTCGCTCCAATTGTTTTCTTGTGGCTTCATCGAGATCAGATGCAAATTGCGAAAAAGCGGCGAGTTCTCGGAACTGAGCCAGTGCTAAGCGAACACCGCCACCCAATTTTTTTATTAGGCTTGTCTGAGCAGCGCCGCCCACCCGAGACACAGATAACCCTGCATTAATAGCTGGTCTTATTCCAGCGTTAAAAAGATCTGTTTCTAGAAAAATTTGCCCATCTGTAATGGAAATTACATTGGTGGGGACAAAGGCCGAAACATCACCAGCCTGCGTTTCAATAATAGGTAGTGCAGTTAACGAGCCCGTTTTGCCAGTTACTTTTCCAGCCGTGAGTTTTTCAACCTCATCCGCATTAATTCTGGCGGCTCGCTCCAAAAGCCGCGAATGGAGATAGAAAACGTCGCCGGGGTAGGCCTCTCGACCTGGCGGTCTCCGCAATAATAGGCTAACCTGACGATAGGCCCATGCCTGTTTGGTCAAATCATCGTAAATTATTAACGCATCTTCACCTTTGTCACGAAAATATTCCCCCATGCTACAGCCTGAGTACGGGGCTATGTATTGCATTGCGGCCGACTCTGATGCAGAGGCCGCAACAACAATGGTGTGTTCCATTGCGCCATGCTCCTCTAGCTTGGCGACAACAGTCGCAACCGATGATGCTTTTTGGCCAATAGCAACATAAATACATTTTATTCCTGTGCCTTTCTGGTTTATTATGGTATCGACTGCAACCGCGGTCTTCCCCGTTTGCCTATCCCCAATTATCAATTCACGCTGGCCTCGACCAATCGGAACCATTGAATCGATTGACTTAAGGCCGGTTTGGATTGGTTCCGATACTGATTGGCGGCTGATCACCCCTGGAGCCACTTTTTCAATAGGAGAAGTTCCGTCCGTTTCTACTGCGCCCTTGCCATCTATAGGGTTTCCTAGTGCATCCACCACACGACCTAGAAGGCCGTCGCCTACTGGGACCTCTAAAATTCTTCCAGTGCATTTAACCGTGTCCCCCTCGACTATATGCTCATAGTCTCCCAGCACAACTGCGCCTACAGAATCTTGTTCTAAATTTAATGCGAGCCCAAAGGTGTCTCCCGGAAACTCTAACATCTCACCTTGCATAGCGTCTGCGAGGCCGTGGACTCTCGAAATCCCATCCGTCAGGCTAACTACTGTTCCTTCGGTGCGAGCTTCTGTGCTTGCATCAAAATCTTTGATTCTCTCTTTGATAAGTTCGCTAATCTCAGATGGATTTAACTGCATAGCCATATCTAATTCCTTTTAATTGGGGGGTTTTTAAGGGGGGCTTGCCCCTATTGTCGCAGCCAGCTTATTTAGTCGGGCTTGAACAGAGCCGTCAATGACGAGATCGCCGGCGCGGATTACCGCCCCTCCTACAAGCTTTTTATTGATTCTACACACTAGCTCTACATTCCGGCCGAGGCGTTGCTTCAAGGCTGCAGATATGCGCTCCTGCTCTTGATCGGAAACAGGCAAAGCTGACTCTAATTCTGCTCGCACCGTTTGTTCAGCCTCTGCTTTTAGCTTTTCATATTGGTATGCTATTTCAGGCAAAACCAGTAGGCGTCGATTTTGGGCCAGCAATCGAACGAGGTTTGCTGCCTCAGAATCAACCCTATTACCGCACACCTCGAGTAGAATCTTACCAAGATCCTTTTTCGAGATCCTTGGGTTAATACATAACGCCTTCATATCAGGATTAGCTGAAACCGCTGCCATCAAAAGAAGCGAGTCTGACCATTGGTTGAGCAGGCCAGCTGCATTGGCCAGCTCAAATATTGCCTGTGCGTACGGTCGTGCGATGATAGAGTTCTCTGCCAAACCTATAGTCCTTTGGCTAAGTCATTTAACATCTTGGAGTGGGCGCTAGCATCAAC
>CAYFJI010000079.1:0-8372 GCA_964343365.1 uncultured Acidiferrobacteraceae bacterium | reverse complement strand
TTTTGAAGAACCATTCCCCTAATGGTAGATTTAGGCTAGCTTGTCGAATTGTTGAGAAAGCATATCTAAAAAACAATAATATATATTTACTCACTAAAAACGTCGAAGATAGCGATATATTGAACGACCTTCTTTGGACTTTTTCGCAAAGCAGTTTCGTCCCTCATCAGTTAGAAATAGCTGGAAAAAATATCAAATGTCCAGTCATTATCGGTATGGAATCAGCTAAGAAAAATGATATTGATGTATTAGTATCAGTTGCTGATGATCCTATTAAAGATTTTAATGTGCATCCACGCATTGCTGAAATTGTAGGATTTGAAAAAAACGAAAAAGAATTGGCACGAAACAGGTTTCGATATTATAGAGAAAATGGGATTAATCCAAATACTTACCACATTAACTTGAAAGCTTGACTCAAAAAACCTCATGAATTCCGAACGCAGTAAACTAATCCAAGAACTAATGAGAGTTGGTCGTTTAATTGACCCGGCAACGAAAAAATATAAGCAGAAAACTAAGGCTGAATTAAAGGACAAAGTTGAGCATAATGATAAAGAAAACGAACCCAATGAAGAAATTCCAGTTCTGGACAATATTGTCGATCCACCCTACTCTACGCTAGATATGTTTGGCGCTCACGTTGAATCAGAAATACCGATTAAAACATCTCAATTAAATACAGTCAAAATTATCGAAGCTATTGAATCCGAAAATGATGTAGAGAAAAATGAAGAAAATGATTCTTTCTTCGATAATAGTCACTTAAAATCCGCAGGGGAACTGAAAGAACTTCCCATTGATGAGCTTGCTAGAGAAATTGTTGTGGTTATTGAAGGCATAGTGAGTAAACGAAGTGGAGAATCTTTAGATGATTTATTCAGAGATGATTTACTAGATGCTGTAACCTTACAACTGAAAAGTTGGCTACACCATGATTAAGGACACAGCTGATAGTCCTATCGTTAATTTTCCAAATAATAGTTAATTTTTTCTACCAAATTCAGTAAAAATGCATGAATGAAACGACTTGATTTAAACAAACCTTATGATCCGTCCGCTATTGAGCAGGGCCTATATTCAAAATGGGAGGGTGAGGGCGCTTTTGAGCCTACAGGTAATGGCGAACCATTCTGCATTGTCATTCCACCTCCAAATGTCACTGGCAGCCTCCACATGGGCCATGCATTCCAAGACACCATAATGGATGGTCTGATTCGATGGCAACGAATGTCGGGCAAAGACACTTTATGGCAGCCCGGCACCGATCATGCGGGTATAGCCACACAAATGGTTGTAGAGCGCCAATTAGAAATGGAAGGAAAGACCCGAAACGACTTTACTAGAGATGAATTCACAGATCGTATATGGCGCTGGAAGGAAGAATCTGGAGGGCTAATTTCGCGTCAATTGCGCCGTATGGGGTCATCGCTAGACTGGAGTCGGGAACGGTTTACCATGGATACAAACCTTTCGATAGCTGTACGAGATGTATTTATTCAGCTATATAACGAAGGTTTAATATATCGCGGAAAACGATTGGTAAACTGGGATCCAATCTTGCAAACTGCTCTATCGGACCTCGAGGTAATATCAACAGAGGAATCTGGCTTCCTATGGCATCTCCGATATCCAATCGTCAACAACAGTGGATTTATGGTAGTTGCGACAACGAGACCTGAAACAATGCTTGGAGATGTTGCGATTGCCGTACATCCAGAAGATAAAAGATATATAGATAAAATTGGTATGGAGATAATTGTGCCACTTGCAAACAGAACTATACCAATTATTTCTGATGAATATGTAGATCCAACTTTTGGTACAGGATGCGTAAAAATAACTCCAGGACATGATTTCAATGATTATGATGTGGCCATGAGACATGATCTTCCAATAATTAATGTACTAAACCCAGACGCCTCGATAGCAATCTCAAACTCTCCATATAATGGTTTAGATCGATATGATGCTCGAAAAAAAATTATATCGGATTTAGAGCAGAAAAATCTCATCGAAAAAATAGAGACTCATGATCTCATGGTGCCACGTGGTGATCGTAGCCAAACAATTATCGAGCCCTATCTAACGAATCAGTGGTTCGTTTCTATGAAATCTTTAGCAGAACCAGCTATTCAAGAAGTAGAGTCAGGGGCAATCCAATTTGTTCCCGAACACTGGAGCCGAACCTATTTTGAATGGATGCGAAATATAGAGGATTGGTGCATTTCTAGGCAAATTTTGTGGGGTCATAGAATACCAGCCTGGTATGACAAAGATAATAATGTCTTCGTTGCAAAAAATGCAAAAGAAGCACAAACTCAAGCTGAAAAAAAACATGGTCAATACACGCATCTTACTCAAGACAATGATGTGCTAGACACCTGGTTTTCATCCGCATTATGGCCATTTTCAACACTGGGATGGCCAGACGAAACAACAGAATACGAGCGTTTCTACCCTACCAATGTATTGGTCACAGGTTTTGATATTATATTTTTCTGGGTAGCTAGAATGATTGTTTTTGGGCTCAAATTTACTGGGAAGCGTCCTTTTAGCACAGTATATGTTCATGGTCTGGTTCGCGATGCGAATGGCCAAAAGATGTCGAAATCTAAAGGCAATGTGCTGGATCCTTTAGATCTCATTGATGGAATAAACCTTGAATCTCTAGTCAAGAAAAGAACTTCCGGACTCATGCAGCCAAAAATGGCAAAACGCATCGAAGCCGATACTAGAAAATATTTTCCTAATGGAATTCCCGCTTATGGTACAGACGCCCTACGCTTCACTTTTGCCAGTCTGGCAACTCAAGGGCGAGATATTCGATTCGATCTTGGTCGTGTTGAAGGCTATCGTAATTTTTGCAACAAACTCTGGAATGCAACACGTTTTGTATTGATTAACACTAGAGATTTGACTAATTATGAAACCATTAATCAATCAAACGGAAATTCCGTAGATATTTGGATTAAATCAAAACTGGAACAAATAGCTATCGATGTTAATCAAAGTTTTGAAAAGTACCGATTTGATCATGTTGCACAATATCTCTATAGTTTTGTATGGGACGATTTTTGCAATTGGTATTTGGAAATCGCTAAAATCCAATTAGCAGACAAATCACAAACTGAAGAACAATTAGCAATAACTAAATTAACGCTGTTAGAAACCTTGGATAGTTGCCTCCGTTTGCTACATCCAATTATGCCTTTCATCACAGAGGCACTCTGGAATGAGGTATTTTCAAATACAGAAGAAATAAGTACTAGCATTGTCACACAATCGTATCCAAAAGGTGACCCTGAGAACATGAATACACTTGCACTCTCGAAAATAAAATGGGTGCAAGATGTTATATCCGCTATACGCACTGTTCGTAGCGAAATGAAGATAGAACCACGCCAACGAATCTCAGTTATGCTTCAAGACAATAGTGAGATGACTCATAAATATATGATGGAGTTCCAAAATATCCTAATCGAACTAGGTCGTATAAAAGATTTGAAACACATATCCAGCGATATTCAGACGACCGAATGCGCCACTATTCTGGTCGAAAAAATGAAAATCTGTATACCTTTGGATTCTGCAATCAACTACGGTATTGAACTTTCACGGTTGGAGCGAGAAATTCAAAAACTAACTAATGATCTCAATCGATCAACGAATAAATTAGAAAATGAAAACTTTATAAAAAAGGCCCCAACAGAGATCGTAAACAAAGAAAAAGAACGAGCACGTGATTTAGCTGACTCACTTGAACAATTAAAGCAACAATCTGCTCGTATCAAAACTCTGGATCAGAAAAATATTAGTAACTAAAAGTGATTAATTGCCTACTAGCGAAGCAATAGCTATTGCTGCTACCTCAATGCGGAGATTGTTTTCTGAAAGACAAATCGGTAACGCTCCATTTTTAACAATTTTATCTCGCTCTTTAATTGTAAAACCACCCTCTGGGCCAACAATTAATAATTGATCGGACTGTCGATTTTCATTTTCAATTTTATGCGCAGATTGGCCATTTTCATCTGCCAATAATACCAGTTCATCTTTCCTTTTTTTTCGCTTCTCAAGAAGACTTTCCGGGGTCGACTCAGAATGAATAGTTGGTAACCAAGCCACGTTGCATTGCTTGCATGATTCAATCAAAATCCGCTTCCACCGAATAAAAGAATTCTTACTTGGTCGGGCAACACTGCGGGTACAAGAAAGTGGCACAAAATCAGTGATTCCCAATTGTGTCAAAAAATCTAACATTACTACCTGTCGGTCTCTTTTAGGTAATGCAGTAGCGACACATATCTTCCGGCGCGGTTTTTTAATGTAATCCCTACTCACAATTTCAACCCAACCAGAAAGTGTTTTTTTCTTAATCTCAGTTAACCTAGCGCATGCAACCAACCCGAAACCATCAAATAGCACTATCAATGACCCTTCTCGACGCCTTAGTGGCCCCAAGAGATGCCGCAATTCTTCTTTTGGTAATTCCATTTCTTTGGAATTGCTAATTTGGGAACAATAGACCCAAGGTACCTTGCTCATAACTATGTTAAATATACATCATAACGAATGGTTTTCCCTTTAAAATTTATATCTGGCACCCCCTCCAAAGGTTTGGCTCGGACTGGGCGCTTCACTACGACACGTTGCAAAGCGATTGAACGAGCTATCGACAACAGCTCTGGCGCATCAAAGTCACTGCCCGCCAACGAACGCAGGAGTCTTAGCTCTATCCCGGAAAGTGCTGATCGAGTTTTTAATTCCGGGAACATAGGATCTAGATAAACCACATCAACTGGATCACAATCTAATAAACAATTTCTTGCGTCTCCAACAATTATTTCAACAGACTGTTGCATACTAGGTGGCAACAAACGTGAAACTGCATCTCTCAACATAATTCCTATGATAGGTGACCGTTCAATTGCAATGACTTGTTTATTTAAATGAATAAAATGAAATGTATCGCGACCAAATCCAGCCGTTGCATCAATTACAGTACTGCATCGCTTTCCAACTGACTTTGCAAGAAGATCCTGCCCCATGCGACGAGTGATCCATTTAATATCTAGAAGAAGTGGCTTATTTCTAAAGTTACCCTTTTCCTCGAGACTTATTCCATGACGCCCAACTTGAAGTACGTAGTAATAGTTCTTATCATCAATTTTACCAATATCATATGATTTGAGCTCTTCGGAAAATGAACGCGCGATTGAATCCAACGTTAGATCTTCAGCCACAACCTCAAGCCATGGAGTAGGAAAATAATGCAAATCATTATTCATCAGCAATTTATCCGTAATACTTTTTTGTGATCCCAAATACTATTTTTTCCCATTTTAGAAAAAAACACTGAAATGAAACCCAATTCTTGAATTTTATTATTGCATTGTGTGACAGACAACGGTACCTTGAGACAAATTAACAACATTATGACAGGGACTTCCTAAGTTATGGCATTTTTAAATGGGAAGCGAGCACTGATCACAGGTCTCGCTAGTGAAAGATCGATTGCATGGGGTATCGCAAATGCGATGAAACGTGAAGGTGCCGAATTAGCTTTTACGTATCAAAATGAAAAACTTAAGTCTCGCGTTGAAAAATTTGCAGAATATTTTGACGCCAAAATTTCTATCCCATGCGATGTTGGCAATGATAATCAAATTGAAGCTCTGGAAGGCGAATTATCAGCATGCTGGGATGGCCTTGATATCCTGGTACATTCGATTGCATATGCGCCTCGCGATCAACTAGAAGGTCTTTACCTGGATGCGGTTACTCGACAAGGTTTTTCTGAGGCACATGAAATTAGCTCGTATAGCTTTGCCGCATTGGCAAAACAATTAAAAGGTATGATGACCAATTTAAACAGCTCTATGCTTACACTCACATATATCGGATCCGAACGCTCTATGCCAGGCTATAACGTTATGGGATTAGCCAAAGCAAGTCTTGAAGCTAATGTGCGATATCTAGCTCAGTCAGTTGGTTCAGAAGGAATAAGAGTAAACGGTATTTCTGCTGGTCCGATAAAGACTCTAGCTGCTTCTGGTATACGCGGATTAAAGAAAATGATGGATTTTTATGATAATACATCTCCAATGGGGCGTGGAGTCACAGTCGACGAAATAGGTAATGCTGCGGCGTTCTTGTGTTCAGATCTAGCATCCGGAATTACTGGTGAGATTTTGTATGTTGATGCGGGCTTTAAATCTGTTGGAATCAGCCCATCAATATCTGAACAGGGCTAGCAAATCCGGTGTGGATTTAAGAACTATGAATTAACTCAAAAATGAAATGTTTTAAAGATTTTCTTCATATATCTCTAAATCCGCCTCTAATCTTAATTTATTCTCGAAATCCAAAAGCATTTCGACACCGTCACGTTGCAAAACCAGCGCACGAATTTTGTCTCTGTCTTCTGAGCTAATAGCCGTTATATCCCCATCCGTAATATCTGTCAATTCATAGATAATTAAATGACCTTCGTTAGACCAACCTTTACCATAAATAAATTCTCCCTTTTTGTCTGGCGGAGGCGCAGAATAAACTAGCTTTTGAATTGATTCATTTAACAAAATATCCTTACTTTGATTTTTTGATGACCAATTCTCTTCCTTTAGATCTTTGTCGCTCAGAAATTCAGACCACGAAATTTCTTTACTTTGCAACTGCTCCACCAAAGACAATCCATCAAGTTCCATATCAGACAGTGCCTTCTCTTTTGACATCTTTTTGATTATTCCTGATTTAACCTCTAAGAATGCTTGTGGTCTTTTTTGACGATACTCAAGTTTACGCATAACCACTAAAGTATTTAGATTAACTTCCACCACATCGCTATTCAATTCATCAACTAAAACAAGGTCAGAAAATGCTGCGCGCCTTAAAGAAGAATTAGAAAAAATTTGCTTTCCAGCATCCTCCGTAAACCAATCACTTTGCTCCAACTCAAGATTTAGCGCGTCTGCAACAGGTTCTAGGCTATCACTCTGCTCATAACTAATATTTCGTAAATCTTCTGCCATTTCAACAAATCTAGATTCAGCCTCTGCCATCTTCAGATCATTAGCCAATTCAGATCGAACATCATCATAAGATTTGAGCGCTTCCGGTAAGACTTTATATGCTTGAATTATATGAAATCCATAGTCTGTCCTTACTGCCTCACTAATTTCGCCTTCCTGTAACGAATTTGCAGCTAACTCGAAAGAAGGTGGCATTGCACCTGGTTGCAACACACCCAAATCTCCCCCTCTACGTGCTGATCCGAGATCATCGGACAATTCTTCAGCTAACTCTGAAAAATCTTCTCCGTTTTGCACGCGAAAAATAATGGATTCAGCTTCATCTCTTGCAATTGTGATTGATTCTTCTTCAGCATTTGTGTCTAAACTAAGCAGTATATGGCGAACAAATCGACTCTCCGGCTGAATGAAACGATCCAAGTTATTTTCATATTCTTCTCTTATTTCTTGCTCTTCTAATACAACGTCTTCCAAAAGTTTATCAATTGATAATTTTATGAAATTTACTTTCAACTGAGCAGGAAAAAAATACTGATCCCTATTTTCTTCAAACTCATTTTCCGCATCATCATCGTTAATTACTATACGATCATAGTAACTAGATAAATCGAGTACTGTATAGTTAGCTTGTCGATCCTGAAGTAATAAGTTTATTAGTCGGTCGGTATAAAATTTGGGCGCTATTGCGGTAGCGACAATGCTATTTTCTATTTGTTTAAACATTGCCTCGCGCCTCTGCTGTTCCTCAAATGCCATAATTGAGAAACCAGCACTATTTATAAGTGTTCGATACCGCTCTTGATTAAAACTACCATCAATCATAAATGATGGGATAGCTTGTATTTGACTATTTAACTCTCCGTCACTTATTTTATAGCGACGCGACTCAATATAAGTATTTTGCAGCGCCTGGTTGATCAACCTATTTAACACTTGTAACTTGAATTGATCGCTAGAAAAAAACTCCGGGTCAAAATCTTGACCAGAAAGTTGGACAAGATTTCTTTGTTCCTGAGAAAGAGCTTGCTGGTACGATGACTGTTCAATTTCTATGCCATCAGCTTTTGCAACAATTACCTTAGTAGCTCCCTCAAAGTAGGAGTTGACACCCCACAATGCGAATGGAATTGAAATTACGATCACTATCGCCCACGCGATCCAACCACTAGCTCTATCTCTAATTTTACTTAACATATTTCGGTTACTTTTTTCATCAACCCTCTCGGTCAGAAAGCGACTTTGAATTCAATTAAATTAATCAAACTTATACGCGATGTTTGTTTTGGCGGAGCGGACGGGACTCGAACCCGCGACCCCCGGCGTGACAGGCCGGTATTC
>CAYFJI010000078.1:0-8629 GCA_964343365.1 uncultured Acidiferrobacteraceae bacterium | reverse complement strand
TTTGTATAGCGATGCTGGGGACTTCGAAATAGGACGCTAGCCGGTCCCTGCTCTACAATTTTTCCATGCTGCATCACCAAAATATCATCAGCAACTGCTCTAACAACTTCTAGGTCGTGAGATACAAATACATAGGCTATCCTAAGATTTTTTTGAAGTTCATTTAAAAGGCGTAGAATCTCACCTCTAACAGATAAATCAAGTGAAGATGTAGGTTCATCAAGAAAAATTAGCTTTGGCTCAGGAGCAATTGCTCGTGCAACCGCTACTCTTTGCAATTGGCCCCCGCTAAGTTCTTCAGGTTTTCGATTACGCATCTCTTCACCTATTTTTACTGCATCCAAAACTGTTTCTACGCGTGCATACCGCTGTTCGCGCGACCAATCTGGACGAAGATTGAGTGTCTCACTGACAGAATTACGGATGCTAAATAAAGGGCTAAACGATCTCTGCGGGTTTTGAAACACAATTTGAATATCTTTGCGAAACTGTCGTCCACGTAATCTATTTTTTTGATCTAGATGAACGCCATCAAGCATGATGTCGCCTGAAGTTGATTCAGTTAAACCAAGAACACATCTACCTATAGTCGATTTACCACTTCCGCTTTCACCAACTATCCCCAACGTCTTACCTGCAGGCACGCGAAAAGAGACTCCATTGAGAGCATGCACTGTCTCTGTTTGTCCAAGCGCAGTTCGCGTCTTGAAAATTTTTGTAAGATTTCTTACTTCGAATAGTGTATTTGAGGTATCAAGCATGGAAATAGGGTATCTTAATTGAGATGACAACGGCTTAAGTGATGATCATTTAAACGAGATTGTGGCGGCATTTCCTTATCACAAACCAACATTTTTCGGTGACATCTATTTCGAAAAGGGCATAGTTTGTGAATTTGATTAAGCTTAGGTACAGACCCAGGTATGGATTTAGGTTCAGAGTTCTCACTAATCCTTGCGCATTCTAAAAGACGTTCCGTATAAGGATGCTTTGGAGATTCAAATATCTCCTCAGTCGTTCCAAATTCCATAAGGAGTCCTCCATACATCACGCCAACCTTTTCGCAGATTTTTCCAATGACCCTTAGATCATGGGAGACAAAAAGCAAAGATGCCTCTCTTTGCTGCATTTGTTCACTTAACAACTCAAGAACCTGCATCTGTGTGGTTACATCTAAACCTGTGGTAGGTTCATCTGCTAGAAGCAGTTTTGGCTCACAGACAAGCGCCATTGCAATGTTGATCCGCTGTGCCATACCACCACTCATCTGATGGGGGAAGCGTCGTGCTACCCTCTCAGGACGTGAAATACTCAACGCTTTAAGTAATTTCACAGCTCGTTCCCACCCCTCTGTTTTGGTGGAGCCCATGTTATACCTATAGACATCGGAAATTTGATCACCGATTGACATTAATGGACTAAGAGCGGATACAGGATCCTGAAAAATCATACTAATCTCACGACCTCTTAATGTTTCGAAAATATCATCTTCAGAATTGTCTAAACGATTGCCACTCAATATTATCTCACCACGAGTACGCTGACTGCCTCTAGGAAGTAAGCGCATAATGGCGCGTAGGGTCATTGATTTACCCGAGCCACTTTCCCCAACTAAACCAACAGCTTCATTCTCGCCTACAACAAAATCAATACCCTGCAATGGAAATATACTTTCACCATCACCTGCACTAATTTCAACTTGGAGTCCCTTAAGTTCTAGTAGCTTATTCAAATTGAGCCCCGAATTTGTCCCGTCATCTGTTTGCGACTGAGCCCATTAACCGCATAGACAGATAGAACAATTGCAAGACCCGGAAATATCGAAGGCCACCATACACCGAGCATGATGTAACCGGCACCCGAGTTAATCATGGAGCCCCATTCTGGATGAGGAGGCTCGACACCCAGACCGATAAAACTGAGACCAGCAATAATTTGGATAGCATACGCACAAGTAAGAACAAATAATGAGAATATCTGGCCTTTTGCATTAGGAATGAAATGCTTTAATACAATATTCCAACCGCTCAGTCCTGCACAACGAGCAGCATCAATGAATTCAGCAGTTCGGAGCGGCAATAGTGAACTCCTGATAATACGAAGATACATTGGAATATTAACAATTGCGATCGCCAAGACCATGTTTCTAGCACCACCTCCAATTGCTGCAAATAAAGCTAAAGCAAATAATAACACCGGAAAAGATTGTATAACCTCAACAAATCTAAGCAGTATTGCATCCGTAATTCCACCCCTATACGCTGCAATTGCCCCTAATAAAGACCCAATACCACCACCAATAAGCACGCCCAGTAATGCCAAACTAAAATCTATCCGTGTCGCATGAATAACTCTAGAAAACACATCAAAACCATAATCATCCGTACCAAACCAATGATCCCAAGATGGTGCTGCTAAAGTGTTCATTGGTTGAGGCTCAAGTGGATCATATGGTGCAAACCAAGGCCCAATGATCGCCAAAATCAACATACCCACCAAAACCAAAACTGGCGGCCTTCTTAACTGTCGTCCAATGAAACGCCAATATCTACCACGGAGTAGATTTGATTGAACATCGATAAACTTTGACATCATTCTCGTAACCTGGGATCCAACAAAAATTGGATGAGATCAGCAAGAAAGTAAACTACGACATAAATTGTCGCTGACAACAACACAACACCGAGAACCGGATCATAATCAGAAAAGTCCATAGCTTGAACTGCATAAGTTCCAATTCCGGGCCAAGAAAAAACAACCTCTACCAATACGGCACCGCCAATTAGATATCCAAACGTCATGGCCACAATATTAATCACAGGAGGGGCTGCATTGGGGGCAACATGACGAAACTTGAGCGCACGGCTAGGAATGCCGTAACTGCGAGCGGCTTCAACGAATTGACTACCAAGAACAGTGGAAACCGCACTCCGCGTTACCGAAAAAATTGGGGGGCTACTAGTAAAAGAAAGAGTTAGCGCAGGCATCAAGAGATATCTTACGGCTTCTCCGAATAAAGCAAAATCCCCTGACAACAAAGCATCCACTGTATAAAATCCTGTTACCGAGTCAGGAGGGTCGGCACCACCTAAACGACCAAATGGCGCTGGTAAAAGTCCTAGAAGATAGTAAAGCAAATAAATGAACAAAAGGCCTAGCCAAAAACTAGGCACAGACACGCCTATCTGTCCTAAACTGCTTCCTATTCGATCTGCCCACCCCTTCGGCCTAAAAGCAGCCAGAGCACCAACGGGAACCGCCCAAAGTATTGATAAACCAACTGCAAAAATGACCAGTTCCGCAGTTGCCGGAAGTCGATCTGCAATCTCATCACGTACCGGTGCAAAAGTGCGTCGAGATGAGCCCAAATTACCCCTAGCCAAACCGCTCAAATAAGTGGCATACTGCTCCCAAAGTGGCTTGTTGAGGCCCATCTTTTCTTTGCGTTCAGCAATCATCTCATCCGTGCTATACACTCCAACCGCAGCATATAAGGGAGTTCCCGCAAATCGCGTAACACTAAAAGTCAATATCGACACCGATATTAAAACTATCAACAAGATGCCAAGTCTTTTTATGAGATACAATGACCACTGCTTAATCACAGCGGATCGGCTCGTTTCTGCGGTGGTGTTTAGTGAGTCAATGTCGTCGGATACCATATGAGTACTACCCATAACATTCATTTGTTAACCGCAACAGGCGAAAACCTCAACGAAATAATCTTCAGAAAGTAGAGTTCTCTTTAATTGAAGCGAAGTAAGCCTGCTTGCCGGTGACTTTTTCTGTGCAATCGACAGAAGAAAAGCCACCGGCAGTTTTACATAGTAAGCTGTTACATACGGTTTAGTGGTCGGAAATAAAGAAGCGTATCCGGGTGCAAGGTAATGCCTCCGATGTCTTCTCTAACCGCTAAAGTGTAATCCCCATCGGCCAACCAAAGCATTGGTGAATCTTCAATCAGCTGTCGGATTGCCTTTCGATAAGGCTCTCGTCTTTCGCCATCATCCACGATAGCCGCAGTCGACTGGTACCAATCATCTACTTGGGTATTACTATAACCAGTCCAGTTGATGACAACACCAGTACCCCACCACAGGAAGAAATGATAATAAGGATCATCTACATAGTCGGTCAACCAATCACGCATAAACGCGTCGTAGGTACCTTGGCCGTTCTTTTCACCCATCGTAGCTTGCGACACCGGTGTAATTGTCATATCAACACCGATTTTTGCAAAAGATGATTTTAAACTCGCCGCTGCCTGCTCCACATGAGGAACGCCCTTAGCGGTGATGAGCTCAAACGAAAACCCGTCACCATGTCCCGCCGCTGCAAGCAACTCTTTAGCCTTGTCAAGATCTGTGTAATAGCTTGGATTATCGCCTAAGTTATAAAGATCAAAAAATCTGGAATTAACTGACATTGGGCCTGCGGATTTTGCCGCTCGATCTTTTAAAACGCCATACACAATATCGTCATAAGGTACTGCGTAGGCTAAAGCTTGACGTAACTTAACATTTTCGAAGGCGCCACCAGTTCGAACATTGAGCCCCACATTCAGCTTCTGTCGATCAGGTATAGATAGTACTTTTACTCCTCGGGCCTTCTCCGCTCGACTGAGTTCAGCTGCAGAAAGAGCAAACGCAATGTCAACATCCCCTGTACTCAACATAGCCAATCGATTTGAAGACTCAGGAATTACTAACATTTCAATCCGATTAAAATACGGTTCGTCCGCAAAAAAGTTGGGATTTGCCTTTAACACAATTCTCGTTCCTGGCTCCCAGGTATCGAGCACGTATGCGCCATTTCCTGCGTAATTTCTCGACATCCATTCCAAAGCCCACGGATCGTCGTCAGTCGCATGACTAGATACTTCCTTGCTATCTAGCAATCCGAGGGTTTGATCTCGCATCAACGGAAATTGAATTGCTGATGGCCGTGTATCCATTAATTCAATTGTCCACTCATCGACCCGCTTCACCTGGTCCATGCTGGTTATACCAATATTGCCCCACACCCAAGCTGGTCCAGCCTTTGTCCCTAGTGCTCGTTCAAGGGTCCACCAAAAATCATCAGCCGTTACTGGGTTGCCAGTAGTCGGGAAAGTCATGCCCTGTCGTATGCTAAGAACTACATTACTGCCATTGTTGGTGACCTCCCAAGATGCTACCGAGTTTCCTTCGAAAGCTGTCGTATCCGCGTTGATAGATTCATAAGAACCACTTGGTATTGCGTACTGGATCGGTTGTAAATAAGTGTTCTTTAAAAATAGATTGGTTGCTCCTGATTGACCGAATGTCGGATCCATCGTTGCGACATCGTCCGCTACAGCTATTCGCAACGTACGATGACCATCGGCATGCGCTACACCAAACACGCCTAGTACACCAATCGCCAAAACAGCAATTTGTCTAAATAAACTTCTAAACATATTTTTAATCCCCCTAAAAATCCACACGTGTGAAGGTTAAATAAAAAAACCCGTTTTGATTGAAATTGAATTATGTAACTACAACTCAATTCAACGTTTTCTCAACCCCTAAAGTGTTGCTAAATCACCAAACGTTGTCAACTGTAGACAGCTAAAACAAGCCATTTCCAATACAAATTATTCTTGAAATTCGAAAATAATTGCATTACTTCGTTGTTTTATAGAATTTTTTCTAGATTCGATCCTCCACTGATCCCCAGCCGCCACCGCCACCAGTTTTTACTAGAATCCGACTTCCAGCAGGAATTGCCAAAGCATTCACCTTGTAAATATTTTGAGGCGGCTCTCCAGGAAGGATGACGGAAACATCCGGCGGTGCGCCATCTTTTCCTCCTAACAAGCCCCAAGATGGTGTACCCACTCTTTCGAACCAAAGCTGTAAGCGACAAGGCGCAAGCACTTCATATTCTCTAATTATGCCCATTCCCCCGATCCAAACACCATTACCTCCAGATCCATCTCGAAGTGAATACCTAAGGATACGGAGTGGGTATCTTTGCTCCATAGTCTCGACCGGGAAATTTTTAAAATCACCAGCTGCCGAATGAATTAGTGCCGATTCACCGTCACCTCCCTCATAAGCGCCCCAACCCCCAACCAATGATTCACCAGACAGAAACAGTCCGTCTTCGTTTTCACCGACCAAGGTCACGTTCCATGAATCTCCAACATGACCAGCGGCCGCACGATGAGGTACTGCCGTGCTTAATGCCTTAATAACTAAATCCATAGCGAGCATGAGATGAGGTCCATAATGAAGGCAAGGCGCCGTCTCGGTAGGATTAAAGCAAGAACCTTTAGGAATTATAGTTTTAAGATTCCGGAAATTTCCGCCTGATACGGTAGTTGAAGGATTGACTAAGAATTTATAGGCCTGCTCTATTGCAGATCGCGTCTGAACCCTGCCTGAATTAACGCTACCGATGCATTGTGCGTTTGATCCAGTTAGATCTACCTCCATCTCATCGTTTTCTATGCGAACTGTGACTTTGACATTGATTGGATCACTTGTTACTCCATCGTTATCCAATGCTCCTTCGGCTGAGTAAATACCATCCGGTATTTCTTTAACCGACATACGGTCGAGTTCCTCGGCCTGTCGAAATATTTCATCAATAGACAATGAAACTTGTGGCCAGCCAAACCGTTCAACGATGGTCCTGAAGCACGCGACACCGGTTCGACATGCTGTAAATTCAGCCATTAGGTCTCCAACAATCGCAGTAGGGAACCTTGAATTTAGCGCGATTAGATCAATTATCTGCTGGTCAATCTCACCACCTCGGACTATCCGTGTCGGGCCAATACGAAGACCTTCCTGGAAAATATCGATTGTATCTCCAACATAACCTGGATCCTTAGCTCCAACATCATTACAGTGCGCTTTAGCACCTGCGAAACCACGTAATGTGTTTTCGACAAAAATCGGTGCAAAAACGGTGACATCATTCAGATGACTTCCGCAAATCGTAGAATCATTAACAATCCATATATCGCCCTCTTCAAAAACCTCTTTCCCTTTTATGTCAATAACAGCACGAATAGTTCCTCCCAAGCTTCCAAGGAAAAAAGGGAGTCCAGGTGCCTGACCTAACAAAGCACCTTCGGAGTTGTAAATACCAACTGAACAATCCTTCATCTCATATATTACTGGACTGAAAGCTGAGCGATATAGATTTCGCCGCATTTGCTCTGCACCTGAAATAAAGGCATGTCTCACGACTTCAACCGTACCGGGACTTGGACTACTGGCATTTTTCTTCATTTCTAATGACGCTCCATAACTAAATGATTACCACGAACTGGCTCAATAGACCAGGAATCTGGCACCAATATTGTGGTTGATTCCTCAATAATTATGGCGGAACCATTCACTCGGCTTCCAAGATCGCTACGTGAGTAGATCGGAACATTATAAGGTTCTCTATTAAACAGTACCCTCGTCTCACCAATAGCTTTGTTGGTGCTGGTCTGCGGCATTTGTACCACACTGTCAGTTCGATCAAAGGAGACTATGCCAGCCATGCGAAGCGACACAAATTCGACTGGCGCATCTGGTTGTGAATGTCCATATCTAAGATAGTAGGCATCATGAAATGACTGAAGCAATTCCTGATCTGCAGTATTCGATGGAGTGGGAACCAGAAGAGAATACTCTTGCCCAATGTAACGCATTTCAGCGCTAGGCTCGTAACGCAATGAAGCCACATCGGCTCCATCGTCCCTGACTCGATCTTGAACGCGCTCTCGCAGTCTCTCCAAAGCTTCTCCGATATCAACTTGTGCTTCATCAAATTTACGATAATAAGTTACTGAGACATCGTGACGCAGATCGCCCTGAAGCATTCCCCATGCTGAAAACGCTCCCGCCTCTGAGGGAATTACGATACGTCTTATCTGTAATTCGTCAGCTACGAATGCAGCATGCAATGGTCCCGCACCACCAAATGCACAAATAGAAAAGTCTCTAGGATCTAAGCCTCTCTCTACCGTAAGTTCTCTAATCGCCTGGGCCATCTTAAAATGCGCTACTTCTAGTGCCTGTTCCGCAGTAGAAAGTGAATCAAGCTTTAGCTGTTTACCCACAGCATCTATAACATTGTGAGCTGCATTAACATCAAGCTCCAAACTTCCTGCTAACAATTGATCTGCCGGCAAGCGGCCTAAAACGGCATTAGCATCGGTGATAGTTGCAAGTGTTCCGCCACGTCCATAACATGCTGGGCCGGGGGTTGAGCCTGCAGACTCAGGACCAACACGTAAACCACCTGATGTCTCATGAATAATGCTCCCACCACCCAACGCAATCGAAACTAATTCGACTGATGGGGCTAAAATTGGCAATCCTTGCAGGTCGAACTCAGATTTTAGCTCCACTTCGCCACCCCTGATGAGTGAGACATCAAATGAAGTACCACCCATGTCAATACAAATTAAGTCTTCCTCATCAATGGAGCGCCCAACCTCACGACCTCCAACCACACCGCCAACCGGTCCTGAAAAAAGCGTTAAAACCGCCTGCTGGGTCGCCTGGGTTGCTGACATAGCACCTCCATTTGACTGAGTAATATGTACCGGCACTTTGAGCTGCTTTCCTCTAAGTTCTTTTGTTAAGCGATGCAAATAATCTTG
>CAYFJI010000077.1:0-8914 GCA_964343365.1 uncultured Acidiferrobacteraceae bacterium | reverse complement strand
CCGCAGAAGAACGAGCCGCTAGCGATGAAAAGAAGAAGAGCGAAAAAGAGGAACTTGATCGGGTAGAACGCTTGCGGGATAATAGGCGAAGACAATTTGACGAGCTCAAGCGTGATACGATCTGGCGCATCAAGCACGACAAGCAATTGACGGATCAGCAACAACGGCTTGTAAACGTTACTAAGAAAATGAACGAGCAGAATCGAGTTCGCGCTAGATTCCGCGATGTAGCAGCAGCGGTCATGGCTAAAGAGAAACAAGAGGCCCGAAAACCATCAGAAGAGGCGAAGAACCTTGAGCGAATAGAGAAGGAGCGGGCAGCACGAAAAGCGGCCTTTGAAGAGATGAAGGCCGATGCGATATGGCGGATTCGCAATAACAAAGAACTTACTGACCAGCAAAAACGCCTGATAGCGGTCACTGACAAGATGATAGAGCAGAACAGGGTGCGGAGAGCTTTTCGACCTGTAGCCTCTGCAATACTGACCGCTGAAAAACGGCTTTCAAATCAGCGAAACAAAGATGCTCCGCAGGAAGAAAAACAAAGTAAAGATAGGGAGCGGAGAGAACGTGAAATAGTCCGTGTCATAAAGGAAAAAATCAGAGCATCTGACCAGTTGACTAATGCCGAAATTAAGCTCATAAAGCAAACTCAAAAAATGATTTCTGAGCAGAAGCAGTTGCTACCATTGCAACGGCGTTTGGCGAGTTCGCTAAGGCTTGCATCGAGTGAACTAGAGATAAATGGGAATAGAGTCAGTGCTACCAGTAAGCACGTTACTACTCTTAAAAATGCATATGAAAGATTACAGCTAGTCATATCAAGAGCAAGAAATGCCCTCCTGCTATGGACGTTTGCAGTCCGTCCCGTGATACGGAGTTTACGCGCCGTTGTTGATTCGACAATTGAATACGAGAAAGCTACTACTGGACTTACGACAGTAGCTGGAAAATTTGGCGTAAGGACTCATCAGGTACATCAAGCCATTCAGCTTTTGACTAATGATGGATTGATGAAAGTCTCGGAAGCGTCTAAAGGCCTTCGGAATCTGCTTTCTACCGGCATCGGTATGGACAAGGCTATTGAGACGATGATGGCACTAAAAGATGCGGCTGCTTTCAATAGGCAAGGCATGTTAGAATACGGCCAAGCTGTGGTAGGTGCTACTGACGGTATTAAGAATATGATTAGCCGCATGGTCGATAATGCGGGTATCACGAAGAATATTTCAATAATACTTGAAGAGCAAGCTAAGAAATATGGAAAGGTAGTGTCACAGCTGTCTGAAGTGGAAAAACACTTGCTGATAGTCGAGGGGGTCATTGAAGAGTCGAGGATGTTTAGTGGAGATGCTGCTCGGTTGACTGATACCCTTGCTGGCAGCTTTGACAAGCTAACTTTCGCCGTCGATGCTTTCACCCGCACCCTTGGTAATGCAATAGAATCGAATACAGGTATGTTCTCTGGCTTTGCAAAGACTGTAACTGCAATGGCCGAAGCTCTAACTCAAGCTATTGAGAGGGCGGATGCATCTCCAACAATGAGGCAAGTGTTAGCGGCAAGGAAGGTGGGCGCTTCGGGTAATATACTTAGTGCAATGGATCAGGATTTTACTACAACGAGTAATGCCCATCTGATAAAAGAGATCGGTGAGAGGCAGACCGCTCTGAGACAGCATTTGCAGGAATTTGCTGATGCTTGGGGGCCGAACGCAAAACCTGACCATAGTTGGAATGTTATTTCAAAAGCGTTTGAGATGAAGCGGAGAGGGTTTCTTGCGCCTGGGATGAATGAAACATCTGCTATGCTAGTGGGTATGGGGCGCGATGACACTGAAAGCTTAGAATTTGCAAGACATGTAACATCGTTTGGCCGTCAATTAGAGCAGCTGTGGTCAGATACGATGCCAATGATGCAAGATCCAGAAGATCGCCGACAGCTTGAACATAACACTGCTACTGCCGCTCTAAACTCTCTTAAAGATCATGTTGACAGACACAAGCAAAGGTTGGTAAAAGAAGCTGAGACTGTTTGGGCAGAAAACGTATTTCGAAAGAAGCACGGCGAAGATCCAATAGAGGGTTTGACTTTTGCAGATGTACAAAAACGATTCGAAAAAATTAATGAGTTTGTTGGCCCATTTATTGCAAATCTTGAGAAAATTAAGCGTGAAACGAAAGAAATAAAAAATGAACTGGCTGAAGCTCAAGCAAAGGCTGATGCAGCAAATAAAGATGCGATTCACAAGCAGGCGACCTCATCGCAGCGGATACTAGATCGCATCACTAGAGAGGTCACAGGCAAAGAGGGCGATATTTTCGAACGTCGAGCGGAGGTGGCGAAGCAGAAATTTAAAGAGCTTGAACAAGAAGTTAAGCGCCTGATGATTGAGCGGTTCACGTTAGATGGGCAAGAATTCCCAAGATTGACCGAAGATGCAGGCAACGCTCTACTCAGCGAAATCAATAAAGCAAGAGAGTTGCGAATAGACCAGATCGCTAAAGACCGTATCGACAAGCAGAGGAAGGACGCCGACAAACTCGTAAAGAACATGGCGCGTGGTGCTACGGGTGCAGAGCCAGACCAATTCCAGCGTCGGATAGATGCCGTAGAAGTAAGGGGCAAAGAAATGCTAGAAAGTATGCTATTGCTTCCTGAGAATATTCGCGCAAGTGTGGGATTAACGGAAGACGCGGTTGCTGATTGGGTATTAGCTATTAAGGATAGGATTGAAAATGAGCGACTTGAGGATCTTGCGGACAAAGAAGCTAGAGAGTTCATAACTGCTTTCAATCAGCGTATCCGTCGAGAGCAAAAAGAGAAATCGATAAGACTTTCTGAACTAGCTATCGGCGACACACAAGGAAAATTGCGGGCTGAATTTTGGGAAAAGCTTATGGGGAGTGAAGAGAAAAAAGCAATAGATTTGTGGTGGGAAAACACACAGCAGATGATCCAGGAAAAGCTCTCCGGCATTGAGAAGATTGAGAATTTGTCAGCGGTAACCCGCAAAGAAGAAATAGACAAGATCGACACTGAGCGTCTGACCGCGAAAGAAAAGTATTACAAAGATCTGCTTCGCCTATTTAAAGAATTTCTAAAAGAGCAACAAAAGATAGATAAAGAGGAGGTGTCTGCCCTTGAACGAGTCGAAGATGGTCTTGGCGATGTGTCTCGCGCCTTTGGAAATGTAGCCAGTGCAGCACGTTTTGCCGGAGACGCCGGTATAGACGGACTAGATTCTATAGCCAAGAAAGGTCAGCTTGTAGCGCAATCCCTATCACAAGCCGCCGGTGGAGTGAGGCAGTTGCAGGCCATAGAAGAACTCGGTGGTATGGGTTCAATAGCCGGTAGTATGTCAGCGGTTGGAGGCATAGCGGCAATAGCTGGTGCGGGTTTCATGGCGTATTCCGCATGGAAAGGCCCCGGCGAGGGAGAAAAAGCTAGGTCGCGCTTCAATAGAACGGGCGACCTGGGCGCGTCGATCTCTCGCGGCCCCAATACCATTAACATCAATCCCAGTATCGTTGTTCAGGCCGAAGGCGATGTGCTCTTCTCGCAGGACAGTATTGATGTCTTCCGCACTCGCCTGGTCGAGGAGATGCAGCAAGCCATTGATAACAATGAAATCAGTGTTGAGGGATACTAATGGCGATATACTACGGCACTCCCTCCGACTCCAGAGAGCGTCAATGGTCAGTATCTGACCTAAAAGTAACCAGTATCAGCGCCCCCCTACCGGGCGGATCGTATGGCTCTCCAGTGCTTGTCACATATGCACTGGACTCAGACCGATCCACGGCAGCCTCTACGGTTGAAGTGCAGTATAGCACTAACTCTGGCTCAAGCTGGAGCACGGCCACAGCAGACACCTCCCACGCCTCTCACAGCGGCACTAGCAGCCTTGCCGCCGATCCCGATACGGAAACCTACACCTTCGTATGGAACTCGCTTACAGACCTTGGCGCGGCTTTCAACGCATCTGTTCGAATACGTGTGAGAGCTAGCGATGGATCGAACTACGGGGCCTACCTGGAATCGGGCGATTTTACTGTTAACATGATCGCTGATGTGTCGTTTGGGTCATTTTCCAGTAGTCTAGGTTCGACCGTATTAGTGCCTTATACGATCAATACCGCAGTGACAGGTGGCACCTACAGTATACAACTAGATTACTCCACCAATTCTGGATCTTCCTGGACTGCCGCTACCGCTGAGACGAGTCACTCCTCACACAATGGCGTAAGCGGCTTATCCTCGGCGACTTCGTATAACTTCGTATGGGACGCCGAAGCAGATCTTGGCGCTTCATTTAATGCGTCTATTCTACTGAGGATACGAGCGAGCAATGGCACAGCATACGGTGATTACACTCAGACCACTGACCTCGCACTATCAATGCTGCCTACTGTTGCGATCACTGGGCCTGCTACAGACACTACACAAGGCGCACCTGTATATATCACCTATGACGCCATATCTAATCGCGACTCTCCTTCCCTCACTGTTACCGTAACCTATTCCACTAACGGCGGTAGTAGTTTTACTGCCGCTACTGCTAAAACCACAGATTCCTCTCATTCGGGCGTGAGTGGACTAAGCCCGGGATCACTCACATTTGTCTGGGATTCGGCAAATGATGTAGGTGTGACGTTCCAGGGCACACACAATATGATTCGCGTTGTCATCAGCGATGGGACGAATACCAGTGCGGCAGCTAATTCGGCAATGTTCACAATAGATATGCTCCCGTCTCCACCGAGCCTCATCTCTCCTGCCGACGGCTATTTTGATACGGGCACAGATGCCAAATTCGTATTTACAGTCCCTTCTGACGCGGGCTCAGACCGACTGGTATTCAAGTGGGAATTGGACAACGATGACGATTTTTCATCTCCTACGGTATCGCGGGACTCTGTGTCTTACTATACCCGCTTCCGGCATAGGGTGAATCAGAATCAGTCAACGAAAAACGGTTCCGATGGTATCTCACACTACGTCTATGGACTATCGGTTACGAGCGGCTCTCAGGCTGTGACCTATGCGAGTCTGACGGACTACTATACCGAGTCTGCGCTCCCTACGAATCTGACGAATCCGCAGTTATTGCTCATCAATAGAGCAGATCGCAGAGCGTATATCAATCCTACGACTATTTCAGCTACCGGATTCACGATCTCCAAGAGCGCTGTCGGTATTGATGAAAATGCCTTAGTCGACCTGCTTATTTTCTCAGGAGCCGCATCAAGCTTTACTACCTACTGGGTTGATTTGACGTTAACTGCCAACTCGACCTCTTACACCTTGGGCACTGCCCCCTTTCAGACGGATTTACTCGGTAACACCATCCCGTCCGGTATCACAAATATTCGCCCTGAGATACTTGAAGGGAGCGATTGGGGTGTTTATGTGTCTGCTGTTAGCAGTCATGGATTTACGCTTAAGAGGTCTGTCTCTGGTGTGGCAGATTCCGCCGTTGTCAGAGTATGTTTGAGAAGCGATCCATCTACGACATATCAACACCAGTCGCTGACTGTTTCATCTGTAACGGATACGAGCTCAAGCTTCCCTTCAGTGCTCGATGATGACACTGATGGAAGTGCATCATGGCCCGATTATGTGCCTGGAACGATCCTCAATATTACCAATCAGAGTGATCGCAATGTTATTCTGGGAGAACACTATAGCGATATCGTCAATATGAAAAAGTCCAAGGCGGGGGCAGATACAAATGGAGATGCGGTGATTCATGGCTTCTCCGAGAGTAACTCAAAGACACCCTACTGGTCTAGGGTAAGTCCCAACGGCGTTCCGGATTCCTTTGAAGGAGATCACTGCCGATATGAGTTCAATATTGCGGATGATCCCGCAGACGGAACCTATTCCTGGCGAGCTACGGCAGGTAATGTCGCTTGATTGCACTTTTGCAAGTAATGTGATGTAATTTATGGCTACCATAACATGGAAAATAAATGGATCGTCGGGAGATGATCTGGTTGTATCCTTCGATGACGGGTCAACCAATCCCCCATTTATCCGCTTCAACAACACTACGGATACGTTCCAGTGGTCGAGCAACGGGACAACGGTCAATGAACTTGCGGATATCGCAACAGACACTACCCCTCAGCTTGGTGGCAACCTTGATGTTCAAACGCATAGCATTACGACCTCGACTAGTAATGGAGACATAACCCTTACCCCCAATGGAACGGGTAAGGTGCTTATATCCGGCCCTCTCCAGGTAGACGGCACTACAACTACGGTAAACTCGACTACGGTCACCGTAGATGATCCCGTCATTACTTTGGGCGGAGACACGGCTCCTTCGTCGGATGACAATAAAGACCGAGGCGTAGAATTCAGGTATCATACTGGAAGTGCGGCCAAGGTGGGCTTCTTTGGCTACGATGATTCTACGGGCCGTCTGACGTATATCCCCGATGCAACCAACAGTAGCGAAGTCTTCTCCGGATCTACGGGCGATCTGGACATCAATAAGCTCTATGCGTCCAATATCGACGCCGTCACGCTCGATGGTAAGCTGACGGCTGGATCGTCTGAGATCGAAGGCTCCAATTTCGACATTGACGGCGGTGATATCGCGAGCGGCGTCACGATCAATAAGTCGCCAGTGATAACGCTCGGCGGCGACCTGTCTGGGAATGTAACACTCACAGAGCTCGGCAATGGAACGCTCAATGCGAGCATAGTCGGTGGTGTCATTGTTGATGCGGATGTCAATGCATCGGCGGCGATAGCCCAATCCAAGTTGAGTCTGGCGATCACCACAAGCGAAATAGCCGCTGGCACCCTGGTTGTAGAGACTGAAGGGATCGGGAACAACGACAACGACACAACGATTCCGACCAGTGCTGCTGTAAAGGCGTACGTAGATACAAATGTAACCGCTCAGGATTTAGACTTCACTACTAGTTCAGGTAGTGGATCGGTTGATCTCGACTCTCAGGCACTGGCATTTACGCCCGGTGAAGGCGTAGACATTACCCATAGCGGTCAGGCCGTTACGATAGCTGGCGAAGATGCGACTACCTCCAACAAGGGCATCGCGTCATTCAACAGTGCGGACTTTAGCGTTTCTTCTGGTTCCGTTAGCCTAGCTGACCTTACTGTATCACATATCGCAGCCTCTACATTGGTGATTGGGTCAGAAGGCATTGCTAATAATGACAATGACACAACCCTACCCACAAGCGCAGCTGTAAAGGCTTATGTAGATACCCGTATCCTGACAGAGGATACGATAGAAGAACTCAATGATACCAACATTGGATCACTGGCTGCCGGCCATGTGCTCATCTGGGATGGAACGGATACCTGGGATAATAAGGCTCTCACTGGCGATGTAACCGTTGGATCGGACGGCACTACGGCGATAGGTTCCGAGGTTATTGTAAACGCGGACATTGATGCTTCCGCAGCCATAGCCCAATCAAAGCTATCACTCGCTATCACTACTAGTGAATTGGCCGCTGGAACTCTGGTCATAGAAACTGAGGGTATCGGTAGCAATGATAACGATACAACGATACCTACCAGTGCAGCGGTTAAAGATTATGTAGACACGGCAATCACTGCCGAAGACCTCGATTTTAGCACTGACTCGGGGTCTGGTGCGGTAGACTTAAACTCTCAGACGCTTGCGTTTACTTCAGGTGAAGGCCTCGACATTACGCATAGCGGCCAAGCCGTAACGTTCGCCGTTGAGGACGCTACATCGCACAATAAGGGTATCGCATCATTTGCGAGTGCAGATTTTAGTGTCTCTTCTGGCGTGGTAACTCTGGTTGATCTCACTACTTCCCATATCGCTTCCGCTACACTAGTCACTGAGTCAGATGGCATTGGCTCTAACGACAACGATACGACTCTACCTACCAGTGCGGCAGTAAAGAACTATGTAGATACCAATGCAGAGGTCTCCAGTGATAGCTCTCCGCAACTTGGCGGTAATCTAGACGTTTTAACGCATTCGATAACAACCTCAACGTCTAATGGTAATGTAACGCTCACGCCCAATGGTACGGGTAAGGTTGTTATCAGTGGCGATCTCCAGGTTGATGGAACTACAACCACTGTCAATTCCACTACCGTAACCGTAGACGATCCAATCCTTACTCTGGGTGGCGATTCTGCTCCGAGCTCTGATGACAATAAAGATCGAGGCATTGAGTATCGATATCATACAGGATCAGCGGCGAAAGTAGGATTCTTCGGATTAGATGATTCTACAGGTCGCTTCACCTTTATTCCGGACGCGACCAACTCGTCTGAGGTTTTCTCTGGCACCACAGGCGATGTCGATATAAACAAGCTACATACGTCCAATATCTCTGCATTCACATTGGACGGAAAGCTGACAGCTGGCAGTAATGAGATCGAAGGCTCAAACTTCGACATCGATGGTGGAGATATAGCCAGTGGCGTAACAATCAATAAGTCCCCTGTCATTACCCTTGGTGGCGACCTAACGGGCAATGTCACACTTACCGAGTTGGGCAATGGGACGCTAACGGCAGCCATAGCCTCCGGCGTAATTGTCGATGCAGACGTAAATGCATCAGCGGCTATAGCTCAATCGAAGCTCAGTCTGGCTATTACGACCAGTGAGATCGCGGCTGGCACTTTGGTCATAGAGTCCGAAGGGATCGGGTCAAATGACAACGATACTACGATCCCCACAAGCGCTGCTGTAAAAGATTACGTAGACACCAACATCACAGCGCAAGACCTCGATTTTAGCACAGACTCCGGCTCCGGTGCGGTAGATCTCGACTCTCAGACCTTGGCTCTTACGTCTGGTGAGGGCATAGATATAACGCACAGTGGTCAAGCGGTAACGATAGCCGCTGAAGAAGCGAGTGCTCACAATAAAGGCATAGCATCTTTTGC
>CAYFJI010000076.1:0-9044 GCA_964343365.1 uncultured Acidiferrobacteraceae bacterium | reverse complement strand
ACAATTAATAGTGTGGTTCCATTTTCTCTATTTATTCTCTGTATAGTTTCAAAAATTGCGGAGACTATTATAGGCGCTAGACCTAGAGATGGTTCATCAAGTAATAATAGTTTTGGTCGTGCCATCAGCCCGCGGCCTATTGCAAGCATTTGTTGCTCTCCACCGCTTAATGACCCGCCCAGTTGCTTCCATCTTTCTTTGAGTACCGGAAATAATTCAAACACCATGTTTAAATCCGATTCGATCCCAGCTTTATCTCTACGTATATAAGAACCCATGCGAAGATTTTCTGTTACAGATAAATCCTTAAAAATTCTCCGCCCTTCCGGCACTTGGGCTATCCCCATCTTAACCAGTTGATTAGGGGTTCTTCCAGAAATACTTTGGCCTTCATAATTAATCGAGCCAGAAGACACTTTCATCATTCCAGATATGGTTTTAAGTGTTGTTGATTTGCCAGCCCCATTTGCACCTAATAGCGTTACGATCGACCCTTGTTCTACATCTATTGATACTCCTCGCAGTGCTCGAATGGCTCCATAGCTCGCTTCCACACTCTGTAAAGTCAAGAGAGGCATAATCAATCTTCTCCCAAATACGCTTTTATAACATCTGGATTATTTTGAATTTCAGTGGGCGTGCCTTGAGCCAAATTCTCTCCAAAATTGATTGCATATATATAGTCACAAGAATCCATCACCATCGACATATCGTGCTCAACTAGAAAAAAGGTAATTCCCAGATCTCGGTTCAATCGCTTTATTGACTCTTTAAGGTCATTGGTTTCTTCATCATTGCAGCCCGCTACAGGCTCATCCAACAATACAACTTTTGGATCAGATGCTAAAGCTCTCGCTAATTCAACTCGTTTTTGATGTCCGTAAGGTAAATTAGCCGCAACATGATCAAGATAATCCTCAAGATGCAAAATTTCGGCTATTTCATGCGCTCGTTTATTTAATTGTTTTTCATTACGTCTCGCACTCGGCAAAGAGAACATGCTTGCCAATGGATTCCCTAGTCGATGGTGTGCTCCAATCAGGATGTTATTCAAGGTTGTTTGGTCTTTAAATAAATTTATATTCTGAAAGGTTCGAACCAGGCCCAATGAAGCCATGTCATGAGGCTTTTTTGAATCGATGTTCTCACCATTAAAAAAAATGTGCCCAGACTCATGATCCTGAAAACGAGTCAGCACATTAAATAGTGTAGTCTTACCAGCTCCGTTAGCTCCAATTAGGCCTGACACTTGCCCTTTTTCAATCCCCAACGAAATATTCTGACACGCAAGCACGCCCCCAAACCGGACGGTAATGTTTTCACAGGAAAGTGCTTTCATTTTAGTATTCCTATTTGATTGCGAGTCTTATGCATTTTTAGTCGGCTACTCCTCGTGCTTTTGCGAGCTTTTTAGCGCGTCGCCTAGCAAAAGGTCTTCCAATTAATTCAGCTACTCCTAAAGGCGCTATCCAAAGTACGACAATCAAAGCAACCCCTTTAAGGATGTATGAAAAATCTGCCATTGTCTCTAAAAAGAATGGGATCATCACCACAAATGCTCCTCCTATTAGAGGGCCCATCAACATCGCTGATCCTCCAATAACAGATGCCATTAAAATATCCGCTGAATACCAAATATCGGCATAAACTTCGGAAGACACATAATTGACATAGTGACCGCTGAGTACGCCAGCTATACCTGTTATCGCTGCACTGACAGTAAACCCAATTGTTCGGAAAAACCACCGGTTAACGCCGCTACTCTGCGCAGCATTCTCAGCATCTCTTAACGCCATCAAAGCTCGCCCAACGCCAGAGCGCGTTAGGCTGTACATGAAAAGAATAACCATGACGAACAAAACTACTGACACATAGTAAAACCCATAATCCCCGATTTCGATACCGAAAATTTTGTTAGACGGAAGAGATATTCCAGTGCGTCCTTGGAAAAAAGGTATGTTGTTTACAATAGTACCGATAAAAAAAGCAAATCCTAACGTACCGACAGCCATGAACGCGCCTGACAATCGTAAAAAAATTAGCGCTAAAACCATTCCGAAGAGACCGGTTACAACTGCGCCAGCTAAAATACCTACGACGAGATCGATACCATAATGATATGTCAATAAAGCTGAAGTGTAGGCTCCTATAGCTAAAAATCCACCATGCCCCATGGAAACCAAACCAGTATAACCAGTGAGTACCGCTTGCCCTTGAGCTGCTATCACGTAAATTAAAATTATTGTACCCTGCGCTGCCATCCACCCCTCCACGAACGGTAAGGCAGGAAATATCATAAGAAGTGCTATAAATAATGTCACTAAAACAAACGAGTTACGCTGATAAAGCTGCTTAAGCCTGGTTACCTCTTTAGTTGCTCCACTTACGTTTTTTTCTTTACCGTGAAACTGAGTTAATTTATCCATATACTTGGTCCGCTAATCAGATTTCACGACGTTGCTGGATTGCAAATAAACCTTGGGGTCTTAGGCTGAGCAAAACAACAATCATTGCGAATGCTGTAACAGTCTTGTAGTGAGAGCCAATATAACCACCCGCAAGGTTTTCAGCCACACCGATCATTAAAGCACCGACAATTGCCCCTGGGATAGAGTATAACCCACCAAAAACAGCAGCTACGTAGCCTTTGATCAATACATCATCCATCATCTCTGGCGAAACATAAATGATGGGAGCTGTTAGCACGCCAGCAAAAGCTGCTAAAAAACCTGCGACTGCCCAAGTCAACATCACAATAAAACGCACTGGAATACCCATCATTCGAGCTGCCTCGGGATCGTCGGTGACGGCACGTAACGCGATACCTTGTCTTGTGTATTTGAAAAATAGGAATAACACTACACCGATACCAATCGTCCAGGATACATTTATTAGGTGCCCTTTGCTGATAGCAGCTCCTAAAAAATCAACCGGAGTAGTATCGAAGGTAATTGGAAATGATTTCGTGTCACGACCCCAAAATAATCCTGCCACACCGTGCAATATAAAATAAACTCCAAGTGTTGCATGAAAAAGAATAAGCCAATCTGAATCTGCCAGCGGTCTCATTACAACTCGTTCAGTTATGACCCCGACGCCCATCACCGCTATAACGGTGATTGCAACGGTTGCTAAATAATGCAGCCCTAGCCCCTTAAGGAGCAGTAATGCAATGAACGCTCCTATCATTGCAAAATCTCCCTGTGCAAGATTGATAGTTCGCGTATTGCGGAATACAACAACGACGCCCACCGCAGTTAGAGCATACAAACCTCCTACAGCCAAACCATCGGTAACTAACTGTACAAACATTCGGCCCCCTTTTATAACTTTTGGTTTAGATTTTTTTACCTTAACTCAACCAAAATAAATCAAATTTTTTACGGTAATTCAGCCGCAAATACATCCGCACGGCTTCATTGCAGTAACTTTTTAGTTCATCACTGGTATCTAATTAAAATATAAATCTCTAGTCTTCAATAACACACTAACACTAACATAAAGGTTCTCTTTAAATCAAAATTTTTTATATACCTGCATTTTTTGCATAGCAGGGATAACAAATAAATTGGCTGATTATTTTTTTGCATAATGCTCTATGATTTTTTTATTCCGGCACCGGTACAACAATTCTTTACAAGGTACCCAATAGTCTCGTCCATCAAATCAAAGTTAGCATGATATATTAATTTGCGTCCGTCCCTTTTAACCGAAATTAGATCGGTTGCGCGCAGGTTTTTTAAATGAAAAGAAAGTGTACTAGCTGACATAACTAGTTCTGTTTTAATCCGGCTTGGACTAGCACCACCATAGCCCGCTCTTACCAGATAACGAAAAATTTCTAACCTTCTAGCGTGAGCCAATCCTGCAAAAACTTCCACCGCTTTTTCCGTTTTCAAAACCCATATCCCTCGAATTTTTTTATCAAGTTGACCCAACTAACGCATATGACTAACACTTTTTAGTAGAGTATCCCCTTCCATTGTTAAAGGTTCTGCTACCCAAGGAAATATGAACGGTTGTTCAGCATATTGGTCGCAAACTTCGCGGATGTACCGATATTCTTGGTTCTTCCTTGAATTTAGCACCGGATGATTTGTCTGTAGCGGTGCCAAACTCTGGTTAATAACCCATGCGTGAGGATAGATCCTCGCGCGCCGAAGATCATTTTGAAGCTCAGACGCCTCGTGTACTGGTGTCGCCTCAGCTAAGGTGCAAATAATTGGAAATGTAAAACTAGCGTCTCTAAGCCGTGGCAATAATTCAAGTACATGTTGGGGAACCATGCGAGCTTGGCGTTCAACTTCTTTATGAAACGACTGCGCTGCATCAAGCAATAAAATTGTATGTCCTGTTGGTGCCGTATCCAGAACGACGACTTTTTCAGTTGCAGTTTCGACAATTTTTGCGAAAGCCTGAAAGACCGCAATCTCTTCTGTGCACGGCGACGACAAATCTTCCTCCAAGAGTGCGCGGCCATTTTGATCCAAATTAGCCCCCGTTGTCGCTAAAACTTCGTTACGGTATCTTTCAACCTCAACCATCGGATCAATTTCCGCAAGCTCTAGATACTTTGATACTTCACCCGCAACTTGCCTTATATGAGCTGCCGGATCAGTAGTAGCTAACAACACATGCTTTCCTTGGCTTGCTAAACTTTTCGCAATTTTTGCGGCGATCGTTGTTTTCCCTACGCCACCTTTCCCCATCGTCATGATCAAGCCACGATCCAAAGATGAAAAACTATCAATTAGAGCCTCAATACTAAGGGGAAGTGGGCCCGGTAATGTATCCGTTTTAATAGCAGGCAAATCTTCATTCGATAGGAGCCTTCTTAACGAATTGATTCCAATAAGCTGTCCTGACTTTAAAGGCAAACGACTCTGTTTCAGATTATTTAAGATCTTAGGAATATTTTGTAAAGCAAAATCTCCGCGCGTATAAAATGCCTGAGCGAGTGGGTCACTCTTCGCAGATTGATCAAACACTCCGTTGATTACCAATTTTTGTTCTTGAAGTCCGGCGAGCTCAAGCTCCTGACTTGTTCGAGCAGCTTCTTCCAACGCAGATTTTTCCGGACGAGCGACTAAAACCACTGTGGTTAAAGATGCACTTTTCAGAACATCTACAGCACGAGCGTAAAGTTTTTGTTGAGCCATCATTCCTTTTAGTGGGCCGATACAGGAGGTCCCCGCAGTATTATTACCGATATAACCTGTCCAAGCTGCAGGTAAGGTTAATAGACGTAGGGTATGGCCCGTAGGGGCTGTATCAAAAATGACATGATCAAACTCATTCATTAAATCAGGGTTACCCAGTAATTTTGCAAACTCATCAAATGCTGCTATTTCAACAGTGCAAGCACCCGCTAATTGTTCTTCCATGCTAGCGATCGCTGCATCTGGGAGAACATCTCGATATGGCCCAATCATACGTTCTTTATATTGTTCAGCTGCTGTTTCTGGATCAACATTTAACGCCCAAAGACTTTGAATTCTCTGAACCTTAGTAGGAGACGTACCTACTGTACTTTCTAGAACTTCCTCTACATTCGAAGCGGGATCTGTCGAGACCAAAAGAACACTTTTTGTTTGGTCAGCGAGCGCAACTGCAACAGCGCACGCCGTTGAAGTTTTTCCAACCCCACCTTTGCCTGTAAAAAAAATATTTGGGGTGTTAAATAAATCTGTACTTATCATCCGCAACAACCAGATCCTTTGCTTTTGATCTCAGCTTTCAATGTTGATGGTAAATCGAGTTGAAAAACTGCCGCTAAATCCTTTCGAGACATGTAACCACCAGCTTTAATTACCTTATCGTCCGCTATTAACAGCGGCAAGCATTCCACGCCTTCTGACTCGAGTTTTGATTTAACTGTGTTATTGGTAGCAAATTCTCCTGGTTCAAAGCCTAAATTGAAGCGCTCGACAGCGATCCCTGAGCTTTTAAGCCATTCCAAAGAGGCAGCAAATTGGGCTGGCTCATCATCAGCATCTGGGCCGCAAGCGCCCGTTGCACAGCACTGTACAGGGTCATAAACCTTGAGTTTTCCAGTCATATTCTTTATTCCCTTATATGTTTTTATTCAATGTTTAAGATATACTATTCGATAATTCAAGTATAGTCGAACTGTCTGTTTCGGTCGAGCCAATTTTAATATACCTCGTAGATATCCCTAGGTATTAGACTACTGATCCCATAATTAATAAATCAGCTCTCGGAACCAGCATGCCTGACAAAAATAAACTAGAACGACTAACTCAAATTTCGAATTTAGTTTACGACGAACAACGCCGATCCCACCGTATTCAAATCCCGTCGATAGCGAACATTGGCGTAGATACGATCGGAGACAACTCATCCAACAAAAATGCAACCAAAACAGCACTTATTTTCGAAGATCTAGAAGGCCAGATTTCTAAATTTACGTTCAGAGACCTCCATGTCTCTGCAGTAAGTTTGGCATTAGGGCTTCAGAAATTGGGTGTAAAAAAAGGCGATACTGTCGCAATTCATACGGGACAAAGTCCGGAAACAGCTATCGCTCATATTGCCACCTATTATCTCGGCGGAATTGCCTTAACGCTGTCACAGCTTTATGGTCCCGACACAATCGAGCATATTTTAAATAGTTCTAGCTGCAAATACCTTATCACCCAAACTGAAAATTGGAAATCTCTCAGGCCTCATAGATCACGTTTCCGGACATTGGAGCATTGCATTGTGACTGATTCACCGATTAGTGACGAGCTACTCCTAAGTGATGTATTCGAAAAAGAAGATGATGGCTTTAAACCAATAACGACCTTGGCTAACGATCCGGCGTTACTAATGTATACATCGGGTTCAACCGGCATGCCAAAAGGCATGCTTCATGCTCACAGAATTATCCACGCCTACTACCCAACCATTTCTATGTTCTATAACCTGGAATTAAATGATGAAGATGCTGTTTTTTGGACTCCCGCGGATTGGGCCTGGGTCGGTGGATTGCTTGATCTAGTGCTACCAGCTTGGCAAGCTGGGAAAACAGTAGTGGCATCTCAAAACCGCTTCTCAGCAGAATGGGCTTTTGAGTTCATGAAACGCCATAGCGTCACTCATTCTTTTATGACACCTACTGCACTAAAAAGACTTGCAGAAGTATCCCAACCGCGATCTAAATGGGACCTTTCTCTGCGAGTGGTATGTACGGGTGGTGAAAGTTTACCTAGTCGAGTCGTAGATTGGGCCCAAAATGAAATAGGTATCGTATGTAATGAATTCTATGGTCTCACCGAATTTAACCATATGGTCGGAAATTGCGAAGCATTGTACCCAATTGTCCCAGGATCGATGGGTCGGGCACTACCTGGTCGAACAGTTGCGATAATCGATGATAAAGGAATCAAGCAAGATAATGGAATTGTTGGGGAAATAGCTTCTTGGAGAGATGATGACCCCAGCATGTTTTTAGGATATTGGGAGGGAACCAAGGTAGCGAACAAATTTATTGGATTTGATTGGCTACGATCAGGTGATCTAGCATACAGAGATGATGATGGTTATTTTTGGTACCAGGGCCGAAATGACGATTTAATTAAGAGTGCTGGTTATCGTATTGGACCCGCTGAAGTAGAAGATACTTTAGTACGACATCATTTAGTTGCGGAAGCAGCTGTGGTCGGAAAAAAAGACGCTGAGCGTGGTCAAATAGTTGTTGCGTTTGTAAGATTAACTAAAGATGCAAAACCTGGCAGCAATCTTAGATCTGAACTGCAAAACCATGTAAAAAATAATCTAGCGTTCTATAAATACCCACGAATAATTAAGTTCGTTGAATCCTTTCCTTTAACAAGTTCGGGAAAAATACAAAGAAAAAAACTCCGCGATCAGCTCAAATAATTTTTTAAATGAAATAATTCAAACTGGTTTTTATTGGTTTTAAATATGAATGAATTCATTATCGACTATGCCGACGTTTTTCTTCTCCGTTCGAAAATAAACGAACCTGTAGTCACATCCTTCGGAAAAATGGAGACACGTTCAGCCGTTTTAATAAGAATCATTGACAATAAGGGATATATAGGCTGGGGTGAAGCTTGGTGTAACTTTCCAACCTATGCAGCCGAGAGTCGAGTTAATTTTTTTACCAGTGAATTAATTTCAAAACTCTTGGGTAGAAGAGTCAGCCATCCAAAAACTGTTTTTCTTAAACTTTTGGCTGAACTTCGTGCAATTTCCAATCAGTCAGGAGACTATGGAACGGTTTCACAAGTCCTTGCAGGTATTGACTTGGCTTTATGGGATATCAGAGCCCAAAGAAATGAGCAACCTTTATGGAAGCTTTTGGGTGGAATCGATAATTACGTTGAAATCTATGCTAGCGGAATTAACCCCAACAACCCTGGAATTATTGTCGAAAAAAAACTATCTGAAGGCTACACTAGATTTAAATTAAAAATTGGTTTTAACCCTGACTTAGACCGGCAAAATCTTGACCAAATTAGGAAATTGATTGGCCCGGCTAGAGAACTTATGGCCGATGCAAATCAGGCTTGGACGCCTAACCAAGCGAAATCGATAATCCAATCTTTAAAAAATACGAAATTGGTATGGTTAGAAGAGCCGTTGCCAGCAGATTCTAGTATTTCAGATTGGAAAGAACTGGTTCAGGTTTCACCCTTTCCTATTGCAATTGGTGAAAATTTTTATCATTACAACTCTTTTCTTTGGGCGATCGAAAGCAAACTGTTTGGATACATTCAACCAGATATTTCAAAGTGGGGAGGAATTTCCGGTTGCCTGGAAATTGGAAGAATTGCACTGAAAAGAGATGTAATTTTTTGCCCACATTGGTTGGGTAGTGGGGTTGGTTTACTGGCATCAGCACATCTCCTCGCTGGCGTTGGAGGCCAAGGCTATCTTGAGGTTGACGCAAATATCAATCCACTTCAAAATCTATTTGAGGAAGGTGAGATATACCCTATCGATGGTAAACTATTTCTGACTGACACGCCTGGCTTAGGTAAAACTTTATCTTTAGAGGCTTTGAGAAATCTATC
>CAYFJI010000075.1:0-9163 GCA_964343365.1 uncultured Acidiferrobacteraceae bacterium | reverse complement strand
TTTGGGCCTGATTTTGCCGGCTTTTCTTTTCCTTTTGTTCCTTTTCGTGTTACCGATAGGTAATCTATTAAGCAGAAGTGTGGACGACAGTCTTTCAAATCTGCAATTGCCTTTAACTTTTGGGTTTTTTAGTAATTGGGATCGTGAAACGCTTCCTGAGGAAAATTTGTTTCATGCAATGTATCTCGATTTGTTTACGTTGAATAAGTTTTTTATTGGCAATGACAAGGCATTAAATGTTGACGTAACTGATCCAGGTTGGTGGATTCGGATACCAGAGAAGGGGCCATACAAACCATCTATAACTGGGATAAATCCAGCTTGGAATGAGATAGGAACATGGCAGTCGCTGAAGGAAATCGTTGATGAAGCTGCTCTATACAAGGGGAGCTCAGCAGAACAGAAGATTGCTAAAAATCGGGCACAGTTTGATTTGTGTAGGGAATTGACCACCTTACCTAATGCGAGTTGTAAGAGACTGTATGCGAGCCTGATGGAATGGGACGGCAATAGTATACCTGATGAATCTGTATTCAAATCTATGTATAAAGACCTTGCTTCTGCGCATAAAATTCTTGTTGGCAAGTCTGGTACTCGAATGAACTATGAGCAACCGGGCTGGAAAAGTCTTGTTAGGAAATCACTGAGAGCGTTTAAGAAGTTTGACGAGCCACCGTATAAAGAAGTCATGATTAAGGCTGACGAACGTTGGGGCAAAATTGAATTCTGGCATTCTCTTGGTGCGATGAAAGACACAAGGACTATGGGTTATTATTGGAACTCGCTTGATAGACGGTTTGATGTTAATAAAGATGTCGTGATGCAGCCAGAAGAGCGACAGGTTTATGTGATGCTTTGGGGTCGCACAATGCTTGTTAGTCTTTATGTAACAATTTTCTGTTTATTACTTGCTTATCCAACTTCACATTTGCTAGCTACCTTGCCATTGCGATACTCAAATTTGTTGATGATTTGTGTGCTTATGCCTTTTTGGACTTCATTATTGGTTCGGATTGTTGCTTGGATGGTAATGCTACAACAGGAAGGGATTATTAATGACACCTTAGTGTGGGCAAATATAATTTCCGATGAGAATAGATTGCCAATGATGTTTAACTTTACAGGAACGGTAATTGTTATGGTGCAGATTTTGTTACCGTTTATGATTCTTCCTCTGTATAGTGTCATGAAGACGATACCGCCAAGCTATATGAGGGCTGCCCAAAATCTAGGAGCACCTCCTTGGCTTGCGTTTGTTCGTGTTTACATACCCCAGACTTTGCCAGGTGTTGGGGCGGGAGTGATCTTGGTTTTCATTGTGGCAATTGGATATTACATTACTCCTGAATTGGTAGGTGGCAAGGATGGTCGATTGATTGGTAATATGGTGGCCTACCACATGCAGAAATCGCTCAATTGGGGGTTAGCTGCAGCTATGGGTAGCTTATTACTGATCGCTATTCTCTTGCTCTATTGGGTATACGACAAAGTTGTTGGAATTGATAACATGAAATTGGGTTAAGTTTTAAATGGCGCTACCTAGCTACGCAACTCCGTTACAACGTATTTGGCATTACCTATACTTATCTATATGTGTGTTGGTTTTATTTTTTTTGGTCATGCCGTTAATAGCTGTCATACCAATGTCATTTTCTTCTTCACCTTTTCTGCAGTTCACTCCTGAGATGTTGCGTTTTGACCCAGAAGCATTCTCATTACGATGGTATCGGATAATGATTGGTGATTGTTCTGATCCAAATATCACGACCGTTTGTTCGGATAGGTGGAAAGATGGGGCACGTAATAGTTTGTTTATAGCGTTCTGTGCAACCGTTTTGGCAACCACACTAGGAACTTTGGCCTCATTAGCTCTTAGTCGCACCTACACTCCGTTTCGTAAATTAATTATGGCAATTATGATTTCCCCATTGATCGTACCACTGATCATTACAGCCTCGGGAATGTTCATGTTTTTTGCTAAGTTTCAGTTAGTAGCGACTTTTACTGGAATGATTTTAGCCCATACGGTACTTGGGATACCATTTGTAGTGATTACTGTAACAGCCACACTTTCTAGTTTTGATTACACTTTAACTCGTGCAGCGTCAGGATTAGGTGGCACACCCTTTTACAATTTTTTTAAGATTCAGCTACCATTAATCACGCCAGGCGTAATATCAGGCGCATTATTTGCATTTATCACATCTTTTGATGAGGTTGTAGTAGTGCTGTTTATTGGTAGCCAGAATCAAATAACGTTACCACGACAGATGTGGTCAGGAATTCGACAAGAAATAAGCCCTACGATTCTTGCGGTGGCAACAATTTTGGTTATTTTGTCTATATTATTGTTGACTACGGTAGAATTACTTCGGCGGCGTAGTGAGCGTTTAAGAGGTATTAGTCCTAGTTAACAAAAAGATATTGTAGATGACAAAATTAATGTGAGGGGCGTATGAATTTTAATGAAGAGAGCTATCATATAATTGGTTGTTGGTTATCGTTATCAATATAAAAATTTATCAGACTTGAAGAGATAGCTTTAAAAAAGTTGTATTAATTTATAAATGGAATCTGACCCAGATGAAATTTTATTATGCAATCATAAGGTCTAAAAAATTAATCTAAATAAAATTATGCTTTGAGCAATTCTATGTTTTCTAGCGAAATAGTAGATATAAAAAGTTACAAGAATTCAGTTCGAAGATGTCGCGAAAAACGTATAGTACTGCCAACTTTTAAACAGTTGGCTTTCCCTGAAGAAATCCCGCTGGATATTAAAAATACACTTCAAGCCATAAAGAAAAATGACGCGAATCCTCTAAATCTCTTTCGAGTTCATTGGTACAATATGTGGAACAAATCCGTTCAAGCGTCAATCCCGGAATATATCGAGTTACCCAGCGACTTGACAGGAGTTGACGCTCGTATTGTGATGATCCTAGGGAATCGTTTCCCGATGATCGATGCTCATAAGGTTTTGGCGGCTTACGCTTGCCTTGTACATCGAATTGTAAGTGGAAGATTTGATCCAACTCAGCAAAGAGCTGTCTGGCCGTCTACTGGAAATTATGCTCGCGGTGGAGTTGCAATTTCCCGTTTATTGCACTGTCGCGGTGTTGCGGTGCTTCCAGAGAACATGAGTCAGGAACGTTTTGATTGGCTAGAACGATGGGTAGTGGAACCTGAAGACATTGTTCGAACACCAGGATCCGAGAGCAATGTAAAAGAGGTTTATGATGCATGCCGAATTTTAGCTAGAGACGAGCGCAATGTTATTGTTAACCAGTTTTCTGAGTTTTCAAATCATATTGTTCACTACTATGTCAGTGGCATTGCATTAGAAGATGTTTTTTTGAAGTTGTCCCAAGGAAACTCGAAGTTGCGATTAGCCGCATTTGTAGCCGCATCCGGTTCCTCTGGAACCCTTGGCGCTGGCGATTGGTTAAAGGAGAAATATGACAGTTCAATAGTAGCAGTCGAAGCACTTGAGTGCCCAACGATGCTATACAATGGTTATGGAGAACACAACATTCAAGGAATTGGAGACAAACATATTCCTCTAATCCACAATGTGATGAATACTGATTTAGTTACAGCAATTAGTGATCGAGCAACGGATAGCCTAAATCTTGTTTTTAATAGTCGAGTAGGAAAAGATTACTTGCGAGATGAATTGGGCCTAGACATCGAATTTGTCGATCAGTTGCAACATTTGGGATTCTCATCAATTGCTAATATGCTGGCGTCTATTAAAACCGCTAAAGAACTAAATCTAGGGTCAGAGGACATAATAATGTCCGTGGCTACGGATGGCGCAGAACTATACATTAGCGAAAAAGAGCAATTTAGAGTTTCAGCGTATCCCAACGGATTCAACAAGAAGGACGTTGAAAAAATTATTGAAGCAAGTCTAATTAATGCAAGTCCGAATCATATTGAAAAGCTTGATAATATAGGACGCAATCGAATCTTCAATTTGGGCTATTTTACTTGGGTTGAACAGCAGGGCCTGAATCTTGAAGATTTTGAGGCTCGGAGAACAAAAAAATTCTGGGAATCTATGCACGAAATTATCCCTATTTGGGATCAGTGTATTAGTGAGTTCAATTGTCAAGTTGGAATTAGTAACTAAAATGTTTTGGTAGCCTCCTAAGTGAGTTAGAGAATAATTGGACGTTATTTTTCTTGAAAAATTTATTAAATATGCCTGATATTGATTTCGTATTCGATTTAGATGGGACAATTAGTGATCCTAAGATTGGCATGGCGGAATCGATCAATTGGGCTTTAAATAGCCATAACTTCAAAACCATTTCTGATGACGATATTGGAAAACTTATAGGATTACCCCTTGACGAGATGTATGCTCGATTCTGTGGAGATCTAGAAAAACCTGTTCTCGATAATTTAGTGGACAAATATCGGAAGCATTTCTGGGAAATTGGTTATTCAAAAAATACTCTCTACCCGGAAATCAAGTCATTATTAAGTTTCTTGCAGTCAAAACCTGACTATAGGCTTTTTATTTGTACGTCCAAGCCTGCAGATATAGCTAGGAAGATTCTAAACATGTTTGATCTAGATCAACTGTTTGACTTTATTAGTGGTGGGGATGTTGGTATAGCCAAACATCAACAATTAAAAAGCCTACTTAACAACGGTACTGTGGGATCTAATGCAATAATGATTGGTGATCGTTTCATTGATATACAGGCTGCAAGCCAAAATAAAATTCAGTCGATCGGAGTTCTTTGGGGATATGGATCACGAAGTGAGCTTGAGGACGAAGGCGCGAATTACTTAGTTGAAACTCCCAGTGAAATCAAGGAATTACTACTTTAAATAAGGCTAAGTTTCTAATGATGTGTGATATAAGTCGGACTAGCTAACCCTAAAAAAAACCCCGCATGGTGCGGGGTTTAATGAAAATCACACACTTAAGGAGGATAAGAAGCATGCGATGATGGCCGAGATTATCCAAGTCAAGCATGATTCCTACAACCCATAATTTCTAAAGAATACATTAGATATTCTCATACATTAAGTTGACTTGATAGATTGATATGTAATTTTAAATCACAAAAATTTTTATTAAACTAATTGATTATTAAGCTAATTTTTTTCATTTCCCTTGCAGGTAAAAAGTATTTTTGCTAGATTAATGAGTGTATTTATTGATGAAAGTTTAGATTATTTGATGGCAATGAGACCGATCTCGATGCCGCCGTTGAACGCATTGAAAGCCTTTGAGTGCACCGGTCGTCATATGAGCATTACAAACGCTGCTGAGGAATTAAATGTCACACCTGCGGCAGTTAGTCATCAAATTAAGGCTCTTGAGTCCTTTCTTGGTGTCAAGTTATTTGAAAGGAAAAACCGCAGGCTAACATTAACTCTTGCTGGTCAGGCCTGTATGCCAGAGTTGAGAAAGGGATTTGACTATATAACTGTCGCTATTGAACGTGTTAAATCTAGTGTTGAAAATGAGCCACTTTTGATTAGTGCGCCGCCAATCTTTGGTGCGAAATGGTTGGTTCCTAGAATATCTGAGTTTTCTGTGCTTCATCCTGAAGTACAAATTCGGCTTGATCCATTGCAAAACATTTCTGAGCTTGAGGGACCCGAAACCGATCTGACTATTCGTTTTGGCCGTGGACGGTATCCAGGGTTGCGAGCACATCGGCTGATGGAGCAAAGTGTTTTTCCTATTTGTAGCCCAGAATTGCTTGAGGGGAAGCGTCCACTTAATGTACCAAAGGATCTGCGCTGGCAAACCCTTATTCATTTTGATCCCAATTTTTATGATCCAGATTGGCCACGATGGGAAAAATGGTTAAGTGCAGCTAATGTTAGTGGTATTGATTCTGAAAATGGTCCTCGCTTCAGTTCTCCTAACTTCACTATTCAAGCTGTTCTTCAACAGCAGGGAGTAGCACTTGCAGTGAGTCTAATGGCTGATGAGCTAGTTTCCCAAGGACGTTTAGTTCGTTTGTTTGATGTCAAGTATCCGGGAACTTACGGATACTACTGTGTTACTAGCGATCAAAAGGCCAAGGAACCACGGGTTAAGGCATTTTGGGAGTGGTTAGTCGCAGAGGCCAAACAAAATAATGAGTTGGTAGATTAGTAGAGATCAATGAAATACTATTTTTTGACCATCTGTAATATCTAATCAAGATCTGTTGAGATCTCAAGACACTGTGTTACAAATTCAGAATCGAGCTCCAATTCGGTCGAAATTTTAGTCAGAAGCTCTAATTCTTCATTGGCTATCGGTTTTTCTGCCTGAACTATCACACATAGATCTCGAACCACATGCATTCTTTGAGTTAGGCTAGCTCGTTTTCGTGTTTCGGATAGCCTTTTGGGAAGTGCTTCTTTCAGTTGTTCTGGGTCAAGTTTTTCTAGAGTGTATCGAGGATCAACAAATCGTTTCATGGCTTCACGTTCTTTTTCGCTAACACCTTGATGGATATGAGCAATTGTAACTGCACCGGCAATAAACAAGTTACGCATTGCACGTGTTGCATCAGTCTTACCTTCCATATAATTCGGTTCCATCAATCCCATGATATTTCGTACAGAATCCTCTAGTTTGTTTTTTTCAATACCATCCGATTTTATTAAATTAGACTCAAAAAAAAGTTTAAGAGCTTTCACTCGAATCGGACTGAATGGGTGAGTTAAGAACCAGTCTTGTTTATGCACACCATAGTCTGAGTTATCGTCAAAAGCTACCATATCGTCCACTTGATTAAGAAACTCATTAAGATCAAATTGAACGATTCTTTGATCAGTGATTCCTGATGCCAATTTAAATAATGCTTGAGCTACGCTCTGTAAATCGTCTGAGCATAAGGCTCCGGCACGATCAGCTGAGACCTCTGCATAGCGTGACCATGCAAAAAGATCCAATATTAATGAGGGCGATATTTTTTTGTTATTCTTCATTATATGCCCGATAGGTATCTCATGATGTTTGTAAAGATGATGCCCTAATTCATGCCCAACAACAAATAGTAATTCAGAGTCAGAAAAGCCCTCGAGAAGTGAAGATGAAAACATTAAAAAGGTCCTTCCATCTTCAGGCTTGAAGCAAGCCGCATTAAATTGTGGGCTTGCGTAAGCATATAGCTCCAATGGTGATTCAATCTCAAGTCTTTCCGTGCACTGATCTAGCATTTTGTGTAACGGGGCAGATATTTGTCGGCTAAGTCGGACTGACGTTGCTAGCAAATGACGGCGTATACCAGGACGACCATCGTTTTTTTCAGCACGTTGAATTTGAGTTCGAGCTTTCTGGATTTCAGTGTGCTTGAGTAGTGTTTCGTAGAGTTTTAAATCTTCCGCGCAACGGGCCTTAGTAGTGTTCATATTTATCCCAAATTGTCTTGAGTTTTAGTATGTTATAGCTTCGATTAGTTAAATATGCTGACCAATAGTGGTCATTTTCATATCCGATTTTGTTTAAAGCTATTTTTAAAGAATTTAGTGATTATGTCCAATCAAATAATTTCGTTTCTAAACTATAATGCTATCTAAGAAATTGATTTTATATAATAAGGACTTATAAAAAAATGGCGGTTAAGATAGATAAATCAACGATCATAAAAGCTGCTGGTACTGAAGGTAAAATAATCAGAGAGATAATTGGTAGAGTAAATAATGAATGCTCTGATATTAGTATTGCGCATATGACAAGTCCCGAAGGTTGGAAAGAGCCTAGGCAGAGGCCAGATTTTGTTGAGTATACGTATGTTATAGCTGGGATGTTAAAAGTCGAAACTGAAACTGGCGAGCTCGAAATTAGAGCCGGACAGGGTGTAGAAGTGCGAAAAGGAGAATGGGTTCGATACAGCACGCCTTCAGTGGGAGGCGCCGAGTACATTGCAATATGTGTTCCAGCGTTTTCGCTTGAACTAGTGAATAGGGAAGTATAGGAAAACAATATATTTGTAGTGGTAGGAAAAACGGGGCAGTTAAAACATGCAAAAAAATAACGAAAAAACTAGGATAGTCGACCCAATTTGGGAAGCAATTCGCCATGAGACATCGCTGAAAATGGATCGCGAACCATTGCTTTCTAGTTTCTTCAATGATCTTATACACGTTCATGATTCACTTGAAGATTGTTTAGCTTTACAATTGGCGAGGAAACTTGGATCCCCAATGTTGACCGAAAAGTTTCTCTATGATGTTTTAATTGAATCGATGAACTCTACATCGGGAGTTGGTTATCTTGTTAGATCCGACTTACAAGCATTTAGAGACAGAGATCCAGCCTGCGACGAATACTGTATGCCACTTCTTTACTTCAAGGGTTTCCATGCCTTAGAGGCATTTCGTGTAGCGCACGATCTTTGGACTCGTGGGCGTGGCGAATTAGCACTTTATTTGCAAAGCCGTATTAGTGAGGTATTTTCGGTTGACATACACCCAGCGGCTCAAATAGGAGCAGGAATTTTGTTAGACCATGCAACCGGACTAGTAATTGGTGAAACGGCTGTTATAAATGATAACGTTTCAATTTTGCATGAGGTGACTCTAGGTGGAACTGGCAAAGAAACAGGAGATCGACACCCAAAGATTCGATCGGGAGTATTAATCGGTGCTGGAGCGAAAATCCTCGGTAATGTCGAAATTGGAGAGGGAGCCAAGGTCGCCGCAGGTAGTATGGTGCTTAATAATGTACCACCACGTTGTACCGTCGCAGGAGTTCCAGCTCAAATTGTGGGTAGATGTAGTGAGGAACAACCAGCGTTAGAAATGAATCAAGGATTTTTCGTTGTCTAAATTAGATTCGTCAAAATTTTTCAGTAGTATAAAGGTTCTTTATGAAAGTCGCATCTAATCTGTTAGGATTGGAAGAGATGTAGTATGTTTTATTTGTTCCATAGCAAAACTAGAGGTCACATCCGAAAGGGGCACACGATTTATTAGTCTTTGGTAGAAAGAATCGAACGCTGCAATGTCAGGGACTACAACTCGCAAAAGATAGTCAATTTCGCCACTCATACGATAAAAATCTAGTATCTCTGGCATATCTTCTACAGACGTTGCAAAATTATCGAGCCAATCGCGGTTGTGCTGATTAGTTTTTATGGCGACGAAGACGGTCACCCCTGCCCCTACTTTTTGCGGGTTTAGGAGAGCAACTCGC
>CAYFJI010000074.1:0-9340 GCA_964343365.1 uncultured Acidiferrobacteraceae bacterium | reverse complement strand
CCGATTCCACCTAGATTAGAAATTGTGAAACAACCTCCTTTTAGATCATTTGGTTTAATTTTTCCATCCCTTGACTGAGCGCTTAATTCCATAATTTCTGTAGCAAGATTTCGGACATTTTTCTTGTCAATATCTTTAATTACAGGAACAATTAGCCCATTTTGGGTATCCACAGCAACTCCGATATTAATATACTTTTTAAATATTAGATCTTTTTCATTAGGTGCGAGAGATGAATTAAATTGTGGGAACGCGTTTAATGCTACAGCTATCGCTTTCATTAAGAATGGCAATAGCGTTATTTGTAGATCTTTATCTCTATTCTCTTTGTCATAGCTTTTTCGAAAATCTTCTAAATTTGTTATATCAACTTCTTCATGGTTAGTTACGTGAGGGATACTGTTCCAAGCATTCAAAAGTCTTGTGCCAGACCGCTTTTGGATTCTTGATAATGGTTTTATCTCAATCGAACCCCATTGTGAAAAATCTGCCGTCATTTTCTCTAGAGAAATATCTGGTTTTTTTATAGAGTTATTTGAGGTATTAAAAAGTTGGTTTTTTACAAATTTTTCAATATCAGATTTAAGAATTCTTCCCTTTCTTCCCGATCCATTGATTAGCGCAAGTTCAACACCAAGCTCGCGACCGAAACGTCTGACTGCTGGACTTGCATGACTGCATATATTCGGGGTTTTTTGTGGTGAAAGGGATTCAGAAAAATTTGGAATAGTTTCAGTTTGAGAGGGGACTTTTTTATCAGATTCGTTAATCACATCATTTGACTTCTTCGCTGCTCCAATTATCTCATGTGGTAATACTTTTTTTGTTTTTTCAGTTGTTTTTTTTGGAGATGATGCATCTGGCTTTGACTCAGGCTCGAGATTTCTATTTTCTACGCTTTGGTTAGAATCAATCAACAAAATTAAACTGTCTTCAGATATTTCATCACCCACGTTTACACGAATTTCCACTACGATTCCATCACATGGTGATGGTATATCCATAGATGCTTTTTCACTTTCGATTGTGATCAAAGAATCTTCCTTATTAATCGTTTGGCCAACATTAACTAATATTTCTATTACCTCAACACTCTTGTAGTCACCGATATTTGGGAGTGTGACGTTAGTTACATTACTCATTAGCATCAATTGGTTTGTTAGAAAGTTGTTATACCCGGATGGGGTTTATTTTTTCAGGATCTATAGAGTATCGTTCAATTACATTCGACATCATTTTTGTTTCTAAAAAATTTTCCTCTACGAGAGCTTTTACAGCTGATAATACGATATAGCGTCTGTCAACTTCAAAGAAAGTACGCAAATCTTTTCGAGTTGCGCTACGACCAAATCCATCTGTGCCTAATACATAATAGCTGTTCGGTATGAATTCACGGATTTGTTCAGGGTAATTTCGAACGTAGTCTGTAGATGCTATTACAGGTACCTTTTGATCGTTTAAGCATTCGGTCACATAGGGTATTTTTTGGACATCAGTTGGGTGTAAGCTATTCCATCGTTTTTTATCCCGTCCTTCTCGGGCAAGTTCATTGAAGCTTGTTACAGCCCATACATCTGATAGTATACCAAAGTCTTTTTCAAGCATTTCTGCAGCAGCAAGCGATTCTCGTAGAATTGTTCCGCTACCTAACAAGTGTACTCGAGGAGTATGTTTTCGCGTTTTTTTTGTTTTTCGAATTTGATACATTCCTTTTAGTAGATCCGTCTCAACATCTTTCGGCATCTTCGGGTGTTGATAATTTTCGTTCATTACAGATATGTAGAAAAATATATTTTCTTTTTTCGCGAACATTCTTTGAAGTCCGTTATGCACAATGACTGCTAATTCGTATCCATAAGTAGCCTCATACGCGACACAATTCGGAATTGTCGAAGCTATTAACATACTGTGACCATCTTGATGCTGTAATCCTTCTCCTGCTAAAGTCGTCCGTCCTGCAGTCCCACCTATCAAGAATCCTCTTGCCTGCATATCTCCAGCTGCCCATGCTAAATCACCTACTCTTTGGAATCCAAACATGGAGTAGAAAATATAGAAGGGAATCATAGCGACATCATGATTTGAATAAGATGTAGCTGCTGCCATCCACGATGCCATAGCCCCAGATTCTGTAATCCCTTCTTGTAAAACTTGACCATCTGTGTCTTCTCTGTAGTACATCAGTAGCTCAGAATCCTCTGGAATGTAGAGCTGCCCTTGAGGCGAATAAATACCGATTTGACGAAACATGCCTTCCATTCCAAAAGTTCTAGATTCATCAGGAACAATAGGGACTATATAGCGACCGACATCGGAATCACGAATTAAAGCACTTAGCAATTGAACAAGTGACATTGTAGTCGAAATTTCTCGCTTACCTGTTCCCACAAGTTGAGACTTGAATATCGAAATATCAGGGATATCATATGATGAAGTTTTGTCATCACGCTCTGGAAGATAGCCACCTAATTTTTTTCGTTGGTCATTGAGATAAGTAAGCTCTTCGCTATCTTCTTGTGGTCTATAAAACTTTGCTTTAATAGCATCTTGATCAGTAAGAGGTATCTTGAATCGATCACGAAACGCAAGCAGCGCTTCACTATCCATCTTTTTTTGTTGATGTGTAATATTTTGACCTTCTCCCCATTCGCCCATACCATAACCTTTGACAGTTTTTGCTAGAATGACCGTAGGTTGACCATTGTGTTTGACTGCTGTTGCGTACGCAGCATAGACCTTTTGTGGGTCATGCCCGCCTCGATTCAGTCGCCAAATATCTTCATCAGACATGTTGGCAACCATTGCTTCAAGTTCTGGGTCTACGCCAAAAAAATGTTTTCTAACGAAAGCACCATCTTTTGCCTTAAATGCTTGATATTCTCCATCCACAGCGTCTTCCATGCGTTGTTTTAATAATCCTTTGGTATCTCGCATAAGAAGTGGATCCCAGTATGATCCCCAAATTACTTTGATTACGTTCCAGCCTGCTCCTCTGAACGTACCCTCTAGTTCTTGGATAATTTTTCCATTGCCTCGTACGGGCCCATCAAGACGTTGCAGGTTGCAATTGATAACAAAGATGAGATTATCTAGTGATTCACGTCCAGCAATTCCTAAAGCCCCTATAGACTCGGGTTCATCCATTTCGCCATCACCAACAAATGCCCAAACCTTTCGATCGGCCATGGGCTTTATACCACGGTGATTCAAATATTTCATGAATCGTGCTTGGTAAACAGCTTGGATAGGGCCAAGACCCATGGATACTGTGGGGAATTGCCAGAAGGTAGGCATGAGCCACGGATGAGGATACGAAGAAAGTCCATGTTTGTTCACTTCTTGCCGGAAGTTTTCCAGTTGATTTTCTTGGATTCTTCCTTCTAGAAAAGCTCGGGCGTATATGCCAGGTGCTGAGTGTCCTTGAAAGAATATTAAATCCGGACCATTAACTGAATCCGAGCCTTTCCAAAAATGGTTAAAACCAACATCATACAGAGTTGCTGATGATGCAAAGGTAGCAATATGCCCTCCTAGCTCGGATGCTCCCTCGTTTGCTCGTACTACCATTGCCATTGCATTCCAACGGATTATGGATCTAATCTTTCTCTCAAGTGCTTGATTACCTGGATTTGCTGGCTCTTTTCCAATGCTAATGGTGTTGAGGTATGAAGTTGTTGGTCTATAGGGGATGAATGCACCTGAACGTCGCGCTTGTTCGATAAGTGTCTCAATTAGGAAATGGGCTCGACCTTCTCCATCAGCTTCTAGTACTGAGGCAAGGGCATCTTGCCACTCTCTAGTTTCTAAGGGGTCAATATCGAAATCGTCAGCCCCAGATTGTTCTTCTTTAGCAGATTTTTTTGACGAGAGAGTCTTCATTTTGGTCAAAATTTTACTTACATAAAACCTACCGCAGAACGGAAACTGAAAAATTGTAAGATCTCATACCACCTAGCGTTAATTATAACATGTTACTTGGTCTTAGCGTGTCAAACTAATTGGCTCACATGGGAATGTTACCAATATTCATGATCTTATTTGGGATTACTTAACGATAAATATCGCGTAGAATTCTCCATCCATGGACGCAACAACTTTAAAGTTAACCACGTGAGCAGATGAAATAAATGTTCTCAGTGACTCTAAACAGACGCCAACTCTATGATTTGGAACTTTTTGAAAATGGCGCGCTCAACCCGTTGAATGGTTATATGGGTCGTGGCGACTACGAGCGGGTATTGCAAGATGCGCGTTTAGTCGACAATACATTGTGGCCTATACCTATTGTACTTGACGTCTCGGAGAAAGAAGCGGAGCAAATTGATTTAGGAGATTTGTTAGGTCTCCGTGATGGCGAGGGAGTTACTGTTGGTTGTTTGCGAGTCAATGATATTTGGCAGCCTGATCGTATGCAGGAAGCTCAGGCAATTTATGGAACTGTATCCTGCAAACACCCAGGTGTTCGTATTTTGTTAGATGAAGTTCAGAAGATATACGTTGGGGGAGTTATTGAGTTTATGCAGCGACCTAGTCATTATGATTTTTTGAATCTAAGATACCGAGCCGATGAAATCCGCGAGGAGTTTGAGAGCGAAAATCTGCCAGGAGTGATCGGTTTTCAGACCTGGAATATTTGTCATCGACTTGAAAGGGATTTAATTATCAAAGTTTCGAGAAAAATTAGCGCCAAAGTACTTTTATTGCCGGTTGTGGATCAAAACGAAGTAAGAAGCAGGGAATTTTTCCCGCGCATTCAATCTTGGGAGACTGCTCTCCGCTATTTGCCGAACGATACAGCAAAATTATGTTTACTACCGGTCAGGATGCGGATGGCTGGGCCTAGAGAAACGTTGTGGAAAAGTATTATTCATCGAAATTACGGATGCTCCCATTTTGTTGTTGGTCCAAATGATTGTTCTCCACCAATTGAAGATGTATCCCAGACATTCTATGGCAAGTATGAATCTCAGGAATTGGTAGAGAAATATTCGGATGAAATTTCTATTCAAATGGTAGCGGTTGAAGAACAAACTTACTCGTTAAAGAAAAAGATGTATATAGATAATTCTAAGGCCCCAGAAAAAACTGAAGAGATTTGTAATTACTCAGAGAAGGATTTTCGCCGTGATTTAGCGTTAAGAAACAGAATTCCTGATTGGTTTAGTTTCCCCCAAGTTATTGAAAGTTTATCCAAAATTTACCTATCAAATAGTGAAATCGGATTCACCTTATTCTTTACTGGGTTATCGGGATCTGGAAAATCTACCCTAGCAAAAACGATTGAGGCAATCCTGGGAGTGCGTGGTGGGAGATCTGTTACACTATTAGATGGCGATATTGTTCGCCAAAACCTATCAAGCGAACTGGGGTTTTCTCGAGCACATCGTGACTTAAACATTCGACGGATCGGTTTTGTTGCGAATGAGATAACAAAGAATAGGGGAATCGCAATTTGCGCGCCGATCGCACCGTATCGAGCTGTTCGCCGTGAGGTGCGAAGTTTAATACAAGAAAACGGTAGATTTATAGAGATTTATCTTTCCACTCCAATCGCTGTTTGTGAACAACGTGACCGTAAGGGTCTATATGCTAAAGCTAGAACAGGGGAAATAAAACAGTTTACCGGTGTCAGTGATCCTTATGAAGTGCCAGAAAATGCTGAAATGGTAATTGACACATCAGAATTCAGCATATCAAAAGCGTGCGATGAAATTATGGATTATCTTTTGAAAAAAGGTTTTTTAGAAATAAGTTGAATCCATAAGATCAATCTGTCAATCATCCTTATGCGGAAGCATTATTTTTCAAGAGAGGTAACAGAAATTGTCCCGTATAAGAGTCGCGAATTTGAACCATTTCTTCGGGTGTTCCAGCTCCAATTAGATTACCACCTCTATGGCCGCCTTCAGGGCCTAGATCGATGATCCAGTCAGCAGTCTTTATTACATCGAGATTGTGCTCAATTACTAATACTGTATTTCCACGATCTCTCAATCGATGTAAGACTGAGAGAAGTTGTTTAATATCGTGAAAATGAAGGCCTGTTGTTGGTTCGTCTAAGATATATAGCGTTCGACCAGTATCTCTTTTAGAAAGTTCTTTCGACAATTTTATTCGTTGTGCCTCTCCTCCTGAGAGGGTTGTCGCGCTTTGTCCAACTTTTATGTATCCGAGACCAACATCAATTAATGTATCTAATTTTCGTTTGATCATGGGTATAGCGCAGAAAAATTCTGCTGCTTCAGTTACGGTCATGTTGAGAACATCACTTATAGTCTTTCCCTTATATTTAATATCCAATGTTTCTCGATTATAGCGAGCATTACTACATGCGTCACAGGGAACATATATATCTGGAAGAAAATGCATTTCAACTTTTATAAGACCATCTCCTTGGCAAACTTCGCAACGACCACCGCGGACATTAAATGAAAAACGTCCTGGCTTATAACCGCGTGCTCTTGATTCGGGAGTGCCCGAAAATAATTCGCGGATTGGGGTGAACAAACCGCTATAAGTAGCAGGGTTTGATCTAGGCGTACGTCCAATAGGGCGTTGATTGATTTCAATAACTTTATCAAAATATTTAAGGCCGTCAATATAATCATATGCCTCATGTTGACGACGATTTTGATTTAATTCTTTTAAGAGAGCAGGAAAGATTGTTTGGTTTACTAGAGTAGATTTGCCAGAGCCTGACACTCCTGTGATGCAAGTCAACAATCCAACCGGTATATCAATATCAATATTTTTTAGATTATTTCCTCGAGCGCCTCTAACTTTTAGTTGTTCGCTCGCATTTGGATTTCTTCTTTTATTTGGTATCTCAATAGTTAAATATTTTCCTAGGTATTGACCTGTTAAAGATTTCGCACAAGTCATAACTGCTTTAGGTGATCCAGAGAAAACTACCTCCCCACCTGTTTCGCCAGCACCAGGACCCAGGTCGACTAAGTGATCAGCGTTGAGTATAGCTTCTTCATCATGTTCAACCACGACTACTGTATTTCCTAAATCTCGAAGTTGCGTCAAAGTTCGAAGTAACCTAGCATTATCTCTTTGATGCAACCCAATTGATGGTTCATCTAAGATATACATTACCCCTACTAATCCCGACCCAATTTGAGATGCCAGCCTTATTCGTTGTGACTCGCCACCTGATAGAGTCTCTGCAGATCTATCTAGCGTTAGGTATTCGAGACCGACGTTGGCTAGAAACCTCAATCGATTAATGATTTCATTTACAATTTTTGTCGCAATTTCTCCTTGGCGACCAGCTAAATTGAGGTTCTCAAAAAACTGAAGCGATTTTTCAATGGTCATTGACGATATTTCATGAAGAGGTAGCTCGTTAACGAAGACAGATCGTGATTCAATGCGTAATCGGCTACCCTTACAATTTTTACAGGGTTGTGTGTTCAAATAACGTGCCAGTTCTTCTCGAATCGTATTAGATTCGGATTCTCTATATTTACGCTCCATGTTTGGTATTATTCCTTCGAAAGCGTGGGTTCGGCGACGCCCCCTACGCCCATGTGAACGTTGGTAAGTGAAGGATATTTTTTCCTCACCACTGCCGTACAGAATTATTTCTTTGAGATCTTTTTTAAGTTGTGCAAACGGTTTATCAATATCGAAGCCATAGTGCCTAGATAAACAGGAAAGCATATTAAAGTAAAATGCATTGCGGCGATCCCAGCCTGAAATTGCGCCAGCTGCTAGACTTAGTTTGGGGTCTTGTATCACTCTATCTGGATCGAAGAATTGACGCGCACCCAGCCCATCACAATCAGGACATGCACCAGCTGGGTTATTGAATGAGAAAATTCTCGGTTCTAGTTCTTTTAGGCTATATCCACAGTGTGGGCAGGAATACTTAGCTGAAAATAAAAGATCTTCAACTGGGTTTTTATCGTCTGACGATACCACATGAACTAGCGCAATGTCATTAGCTAATGCTAATGTTGTTTCAAAAGATTCAGCCAATCGTTGTTCAATACCAGAATCAGTGACAATTCGATCAACAACGATCTCTATACTATGGTTTAGATTTTTGTCTAAAGATGGTACTTGGTCTAGGTCATAAACTACTCCATTAATACGTGCTCGAATGTAACCTTGCCTACGAAGATCTTGGATAAGTTGTTTGTGCTCACCTTTTCGTTCTTTGATTATTGGAGCGAGAAGAAGCAAACGTGATTGCTTTGGCAATTCCATCACTCTATCGACCATTTCTGATACAGTGCTTGCGCTGAGAGGGCGATTGTGTTTCGGACATCTCGGCTCTCCTACACGTGAATAAAGCAATCTTAGATAATCATAAATTTCGGTTACGGTACCTACTGTAGATCGGGGGTTGTGTGAAGAGGATTTTTGTTCGATGCTAATAGCAGGTGATAATCCTTCGATCAAATCTACATCAGGTTTTTCCATTAGAGAAAGAAATTGTCTGGCGTATGCAGATAACGATTCAACGTAACGTCGTTGACCTTCTGCATAAATAGTATCAAATGCCAGGGATGATTTACCCGAACCGGAGATTCCGGTTATTACAATTAGTTTGTCGCGTGGAAGATCTAGATCAATGTTCTTGAGATTATGGGTTCGGGCACCACGGATTTGGATTTGTTGCATTATTAAGTGTAAATTTTATATTCAACTGTGGATTTTCAATTTCAGCTGCCTACTTAATTGTGGAATTACCTAGGCCAGAAAATAATTTTTTCAGCAAGTTCCTTATAGAATCTAGTCATCAATCCTACAATAAAATGAATTGGGTTATATTTATATTTGGTGCGACTATTTTTAATTTAGGTGTATTATAGAATGTTGTTATTCATATCCAAAAGATTTACTTTAAACTAAGCCTAGATCATTATTGTGGTTACGTTAAGACGAACATAAACAATGGAACACCTAATTGTCAGGTTAAGATGTGTGTTAGGGCTATCTATGAATAGGAGGAATTAGATATGGCACGAGGGGTAAACAAAGCGATTGTCGTGGGAAATTTGGGGCGTGACCCAGAAGTCAGGTATACCGCCAATGGTAGCGCCATGGCAAATATCACTGTTGCAACAACTGAGAGTTGGAAAGACAAGCAGTCTGGGGAGCGCCAAGAGAGAACGGAATGGCATCGAGTGGTATTTTTTGGCCGTTTGGCAGAAATTGCTGAAGAATATTTAAAAAAAGGCTCCCAAGTGTATATAGAAGGTAGTATCAGAACGCGAAAATGGAAAGATCAGAATGACCAAGATCGATGGATTACTGAAATCATCGGTAACGATATGCAAATGCTTGGATCACGGACTGGCGCTAATTATAGTGAACCCAATAGTGA
>CAYFJI010000073.1:0-9535 GCA_964343365.1 uncultured Acidiferrobacteraceae bacterium | reverse complement strand
TGATTACCGCTTTGCTTATGGTACAGTTTATCGGATTTCCCGCTGCTATTGCATTTGGAAGGTTGGGAGAAAGATATGGTGCCCGCAAAGGTATTTGGGTTTGCCTTTGGTCCTACGTAGGAATAACAATCTTTGCCTATTTTATGGATTCAGCTATTGAGATGTACATTTTAGCTGCGGTAATTGGGTTGGTGCAGGGCGGTATTCAAGCACTAAGTCGATCTATTTTTAGTCAGTTAATTCCTGCTGAAAGAAACGCAGAATTCTTTGGCTTTTATAATGTTGTAGGCAAGGCGGCCGCAGTATTTGGTCCATTCTTAATGGGTTTAATCACGCTTATGACTGGAAACCCACGCATCGGTATACTCTCAATTCTTTCACTATTTTTTGCAGGAATGATTGTGTTTTGGCGCACAAAAAATGCCGAATCACAATATAATTAATTGGCTTGAGGCCATAAACTACGACGCTTCAGAACGTCTCTCAAAATTAATGGGTAGTCTGTCATTAACCCATCCACACCTAGATCGATAAGGCGATCCATCTCTTTAGAATCATTAACAGTCCAAACATGTACTTGAAGGCCCTGTTGTTTCATAGCACTGATAAACTGGTGGTCCAAAATTTGAATTCCTTTCCATCGTACAGGGACTTGAACACAGTTAGCTGTAAAAAAAGGTTTGGAGATACCTTTACTATGGAGACGAGCCCTTGCAACTTCGAAACGACCCATGGATGTACAAATATCGGGGAAAATACTTCGAATTCTCTTCAATCGCTTGTCCGAGAATGACCCAACACAAATTCTTTCTATCGATGCAGTTCGTCGAATAACTTGAGCTAGCAGATCAACTGATTTATCGGACTTCGGTTCAATATTAAAACGAATATTAGAAAAATCGCCTAGCACCTCTTCCAATGTTGGAATAGAAACAATTCCGTTGATTTTGAGCAGACGTAGCTCAGGCCATGTAATTTGATCTATCCTACCTTTAACACCCGTTAATCTGTCCAGCATCCTATCATGAAAAATCACAAGTATGCCATCAGCTGTAGCTTGTACATCCGTCTCTATATACTTGAACCCGAGTTGTGCTGCACTTTGAAAAGCTGGCATTGTATTTTCTGGAGCATTTTCCTGATCACCCCTATGTGCAAAAGCAAGAAGCCCGTCATGTTCTAAAAAACTATGCTTCCTAGTCACTAACGTAACAACATTACGGTGTTTTATGCTTCAACTTAGCAAAAATATAATCTCGGTGCGGCACATAAAGAAGGTTTTGTACTCTACGCATAAGATGGTGTTCATTACTATCGAGATGGCCGTCCGCATAAACTATTTCCCACATATTGTCGACAAGCATAATGCGCTCTTCGACAGTCCAATGCTGATTAATTAACGTTGTGAATTCATGTAGTCCAGCAGAAAGATCGGATTTTTCTTCAGCAAGCTCAAGCAATTTAACGGTATCATTCGAGCTTAAACTAAATTTCTCCGCAATAAGATTCAAAAGCTTTTTGCGCTCCAAAGGGTTCATATGAAAATCTGCTCTAGCGGCTTCATAAAGAATAGTCGCGGCTGCAAGCTTCAGAGCTTCATCACTAAGGTTGGGCCCTGCCTTATGATCTAGATTGTCATCAAAGAATTTTTTCATGGACTTAAACATGACTTTTACCGTTTTTTTTTATTTTTTACCCGAAACTCCTATTTATACTTTTTTAGATATAATAATTTGCTGCAATATGATCGATAATTCAACAATAAAATATTTTTTGGTTTAATTGACACTGGATACAACTTTTTTGTCGAGCGAGCCACTCTAACATCATGGTTCAAAAAAGGGGAAAAATTAAATCTAGTTCTCACCTTAAAATCGCTGCCGTTGGAGGTGAATGTACTGGAAAAACAACACTTATCAGTGAGTTATCTAAGTTCTTTGGTGCCCCACATTCAATTGAGGCAGCTCGAGACTATGTCAGTGAAATGAAGCGATCCGTGCAATATGAAGACGTTGAAATCATTGCAAAGAAACAAATTTTAATCGAAGATAATGTGGCACTACTTGACTCGGATTTAGTCTTTTTTGATACCGACTTATTCTCCACATTAGTTTACAGTAATTTCTATTTCGGAGATTGCCCTGATTGGATTGAAAAACTATGCGTAGCTCGCCGTGCTCATATTTATCTACTCTGCTCTTGTGACCTAACATGGGTCAAAGATGAATTCCAGCGGGTGAGTGGTGAACCTGAAAAAAGACGCCAAATTCATGCTTTATTTGATAAAACATTGCATAAACATGATTGTAATGTAGTAGAAATCTCAGGAACTGGGCAAGCGCGTCTAAATCAAGCGATAACAGCCATAAAAAAAATAGTTTGTCAGTCACATTTAATGGTTGACCAAAATCGAAAATCCTCCTAAATTTGTGACAGTGATCCAACGGGGTGTCCGCTTGTTGTCGGGCTGAGAATAACCCGCTGAACCTGATCCGGATAATACCGGCGGAGGGAAATGGACGATTTCATCTACCTTTCCCTGCGCCTTTGAAGTTTCTGAAGGAGCTTAATTGATGAAATTTTTTACTTGCCTTACTATTGCACTTTCATTGGTCGCAATCTCAACTGTTGATGCTGAAAGCAAAGAAACGCTCACTGTCTATACTTATTCCTCTTTTGTTTCAGACTGGGGTCCAGGCCCCCTAATCAAACAGAGATTTGAAAAAACTTGTGATTGTGGGCTTAAATTCGTCAGTGTAGAGGACGGTTCAGCATTACTGAGTAGACTAAAGCTCGAGGGTGTTCAGTCAAAAGCAGATATTATTCTCGGACTCGATAGTAATTTAATGGTTGAAGCAAAAAACACAGGTCTGCTCTCACCGCATGGGATAAATATCGCAGACATGGATCTTTTAATCCAATGGACTGATAATACTTTTCTTCCGTATGACCACGGCTATTTTGCGTTAGTCTATGATAGTGATGCCATCCAAGATATGCCCAAAACTCTTGAACAATTTGTAGAAGACGTTAATGGACCCAAGCTAATTATTCAAGATCCACGTACCAGTACTCCAGGACTCGGTTTACTGCTATGGATCAGATCAATATATGGCGATGACGCATCGCGTGCTTGGTCAACTTTAAAACCAAGAATTTTGACCGTTACAAAAGGATGGAGTGAAGCATATGCACTTTTTCTCGAGGGAGAAGCACCTATAGTCCTGAGCTATACCACCTCTCCCGCATATCATCTGCATGTAGAAAATACCGATCGCTATAAGGCGGCTGAATTTTCCGATGGTCATTATGCTCAAATCGAAGTTGCTGCAAAATTGGCTCAATCTGAGCAATCAGACCTCGCTACTGAATTTTTAACATTTATGCTCTCCCCTAGTTTTCAAGATGTGATACCAACAACTAACTGGATGTTTCCAGTTGCAGAAACTTATAATCCCCTACCTGAAGCCTTCCAAAATCTGGTGAAACCAAAACGAACATTGCTTCTTGAGCCGACAAAAGTCGCGAATCAGCGCCGTAAATGGGTAAGAGAATGGCTCGACACTCTAAGCCATTAACATTAAACCGATACGCAATATGTCGTGTATGCTGGCCCGGAATTTTTTCTATTGTCCTGCTATTTTTGTTTATTGGAGGGTCTTTCTCAGCACTTTTTATAGTAGCGGGCAATGACGAATTGATCATAGCCTTAGACGAAAGTGTATATCTAAGAAATGTCGTATCCTTTACATTATTTCAGGCAACTTTATCTACATTAATCAGTGTGGGTATCGGAATATTTGTGGCTCGCGCATTTGCTCGTCGACAATCATTTAAGGGTCGAAAACTAATATTGCAGTTTCTTGGCCTGCCGATCGTTACGCCTGTAATTATTGCTGTATTGGGTATAACAACTATTTATGGGCAAAACGGAATTCTACGAAACACTCTAGATTATCTTGGCTTTTCATGGTCAGGCAGCATCTATGGTCTTTCAGGAATTCTGATTGCTCATGTCTTCTTTAACCTACCATTATCTATTCGAATGCTTTTACCGGTGTGGGATCGAATACCGTCTGAAAGTTGGCGTCTAGCTGCACAAATTGGTATGAACTCAAGGCAGATTTTCTTTTGGCTAGAATGGCCAGCCTTGACAAAAAGTCTTGGGGGTACTATCGGGGTAGTTTTTCTGCTCTGCTTTTCAAGTTTCGCCGTTGTTTTAGTTCTAGGAGGCGGTCCTTCTTCTACCACAATTGAAGTCGCAATCTATGAAGCATTGCGTTTCGATTTTGACCTGCCAAAGGCTGCAACGCTGGCTATTGTTCAATTGATTATTTGCATAATCATTTTAATTTCTCTGCATAGCTGGATGCGCATGCAAACTATTTCCTATGGATTGAAAATAACTTCCCAATATCGTTCAGATCTCAATCAAAAAGGTTCTCTATCAATAGATCTTTCTCTCATTAGTCTAACAATACTCTTCGTTGCGCTACCTATCATTGCTGTCATTTATAAAGGCCTCATGGGGCCGCTAATACAAGTGATCCTTAATACAGATCTCTGGGCCGCAGCTGGGCGCAGTCTAGGTATTGCGATATTTGCTTCCACTATCGCTCTTCTCTTAGCAATTGGTCTAATCATTACTAGTCGCCATCTATCGTTTAGATATAAACTTAATTCACTCTCTGGCTTTGTGCAAATTATGGGCTCGATAACACTCGCCACACCACCTATGGTCATTGGCACTGGTTTATTTATTTTACTTCTGCCGTTTGGTATTGCTTTTAATTCCGCAATATTTGTCATTATCTTTGTTAACGCAATTATACTTCTACCCTACATGATGAGAACTATCGGTCCTGCAATTATGGATGCAGGTTATCGGTATGAAATACTATGCTGGCAATTAGGTATAAAAGGCATTAATAGATTTAAAATTATTGAATGGCCTCTCATCAGACAACCACTAGGTTTTGCCATGGCATTTTGCGCTACTTTGTCTTTTGGAGATCTTGGCGTTGCTGCACTATTCGACACTAGTGGCACTATCACTTTGCCAGTTCTTTTGTATCATCAACTAGGAAACTACAGATTTGACGAGGCTGCTAGTACAGCTTTAGTTCTAATGTTCCTATGTGCCACCATATTTTTCATCGTTGATAGGGGTATCCGAAAATGGCGTACTTAGAAGTGAAAAAACTCGTGTTTCGGCAACCTAAATGGGAACTTAAGATCGATGCGGAATTTGAAAAAGGAAGTTGCACTGCAATCATTGGTCGGAGTGGCGCGGGAAAATCCACTTTACTGTCATTAATTTCCGGTTTTGAAATACCTAATAGCGGAAATATAGTTGTTGGTGGTGTCGATGTAACACAACATGACCCCGCTATTAGGCCAGTGACAATACTCTTTCAGGAACACAATTTATTTTCACATCTAACAGCTTGGCGAAACATCGCTCTTGGCGTACATCCAAAATTAAAGATTTCGCAAAAAGATAAAAAACTAATTGATCATGCAATTTCAACAGTTGGACTGGAAGGGCTTGAAAAACGATTTCCTGGACAAGTATCTGGAGGTGAACGACAACGGATTGCTTTAGCACGATGCATCTGCCAAAAACGGCCGGTCTTGTTACTGGACGAACCATTTAATAACTTAGACCCACCCCTACGGAAAGAAATGATTGGGCTAGTTGACAAATTACGCATCGAACACTGCTTGACTATATTATTAGTAAGCCACAATCCTCATGAGGCAAGTGAGATAGTGCAAAATACCCTATTCCTCGAAAATGGCAAGGTTCTCGAAAAAGGTCGATTGGGAGACTTGCTGCAAACCCCAAAATCCGATGCTCTGAAAAACTACCTGATTCACCCAGGAAAATAGATTTCCCCTTAACAATAAAACTTTAACTTCACTGTCTATTGACAACTATCTCTTATACTTATACTTCGATAAAACTTTAAAAAACCGCCAAAAATGATCAAAATAATACTTTTCTCTTTAGCGTTAACCATGATCTCGAATAATATCTTGGCCAATGAACACTGCCCCCGTACGTTAGATTTTAATAAGCGATTTCTAGCAAGTGACACAACAATTCGCCTGTGTGATCAATATCGCAACCATGTTCTACTAGTTGTTAATACTGCAAGTTACTGTGGATTCACATCACAATTTGAAGGGCTTGAAATGCTTTATCAGAAATATAGAGACAAAAATTTCACGGTGCTGGGTTTTCCTAGCAATGATTTTTTTCAAGAGCCCAAAGGTGAAGATAGTGTAAAAGAATTCTGCTCCTTAACATACAATGTCAAGTTCCCCATGTTTGAAAAAAGTCGCGTTGCGAAACGTCATGCTGAACCCTTTTTTAAATCATTAGGCGAAGAGATCGGAGAATATCCAAAATGGAATTTTTACAAATATCTTATTTCTAGAGAAGGAAAAGTGATATCAAACTTTAGCAGCTCGGTTAAACCCGACAACGATGAATTGATTTTAGCAATAGAATCATTATTGTGAGGTTGAAACTAATACCCAATTCAAAATTGACTAATCATCGAACATAAAAAATTGAAAATAAATAATAAAGTGGTGTTCACTGATCTAGATGGCACATTACTTGATAATCATCACGAGCTATCTTTTATTAACCGACAAACCTTAAGAAGGCTTGGTAACAATGGCGTATTTAGAGTAGTTATAACTGGACGCTCGCTAGCGTCAGCTACTGGAGTTCTTGATTCTGATTTCCCAATCGACATATTGGTTACATCATCAGGTGCTGGTATATATAGTTTCCCAGAAAAATTTTTGTTGCGAAGCTCCGTAATTGATAGGAATCATGTTCGAAAATATATAGAGCTTCTAAAGACAATGGATTTAGATTTTATGGTTCATTTTCCTGTTCCAGATAATCACCTATTTTCTTGGCACCGAAGTCTTAAAAAGAACGGTGATTTCGATCGTCGACTTAATGCCTACCGTGGTCAACACTCACCTCTCCGAATAGATGCAAATCACATAGGAGAGGCAGCACAATTATTGGTAATTTGTCCACAAGATAAAAATAGTGAAATTCATATAAGTCTCCAAAATAATTTATCAAATTCGACAATCATTCGGACAACCTCACCACTTGACCAGAAATCTATATGGTATGAAATATTTCCTTACGGCATTTCAAAATCTAGTTCGGCTGCCTGGCTTTGCAAACAATATGATTTGGATTCAAAAAATGCCTTAGCTATTGGAAATGACTACAATGATAAGGATCTATTGCACTGGTGCAGGTTTTCCCGAATCGTGGAGAATGCACCTGCTTCCTTAAAAAAACATTTTACTGTTGTGCAAGACAACAACAACAATGGTTTTTCGCAAGCTGTGGATGAGTGGTTAGCTCATTTAAAAAAAGATGAAATCACCATAACAAATTACCTTTAGCAAACATTTTTCCCTCTTCAGTTTTAGGATTAGAAAAAAATGTTTTTACAGAGCTGTGCTCCATAAGGCGACCTTCGTACAAGAACAAAACCTCATCTGCTAATCGTTTTACCTGGCCCATATCATGCGAGGTCATGACAATTTTAGTTCCGCTCTTAAAAATTTTAAAAATAATGTACTCAACCATCCGGGTGGAAGATGGATCAAGGTGTGCTGTTGGTTCGTCAAGGAAAAGAATACGAGGCTTTAAAGCCCAAACCCGAGCGAGAGCTAATCGCTGCTGTTCCCCCAAAGACAAAGTTCGAGCGGATTGATTTGCTAAACCTGAGAGTCCAGTATCACCCAAAACACAATTGACAAGCTCTCTTTTTTCTGCGCCTTTTACTCCTCGTACAGTCAAGGCATACTCAATATTAGCTTTCACTGATCGACGCAATAAAATCGGTCTCTGGAAAAGCATTCCTTGCTTTTCATGCGGGTTGCTAGCTGCGCCATCAGCATAGTTTATCCGCCCAGAATTTGGAGTCAGAAGACCATGACATGTTTTCAATAGAACAGTCTTCCCAGCTCCATTAGGACCGACAATGAAAGTCTTTGAATCAGAATCGAGTTGGAAACTAACATTACATAAAATATCATTACCACCTACATTGAAAAAAAGATTCTCAACCGAGATTGGTAAGATATCATTATCGATTTCTTTTTCCATATTAAAAATAAATTTTTAAAAAATATTTAACGTTCTTTTTGCGCCGCAAAAAATCTGATCAAAAGTGCAAACGAATTTATTAATAATACAATAACAATTAGTATTAATCCTAACCCCATAGCCAACTCTAAATTACCTTTTTGGGTTTCCAGAGTAATTGCTGTCGTCATAACTCTGGTAGCATGATTAATATTTCCACCAACAATAATCACAGCACCCACCTCAGCAGTAGCTCTTCCAAATCCGGCCAACAACGTTGTTAGAAGAGTAAAGCGTCCTTCCCAAAGTAATGTGAAAGCCATTCCCATTTTTCCGGCACCGAGTGATTTAAGTTGCTCTCGATATTCCGCATATAAATCAAATATAGCTTGATTAGTTAAAGCAATAATTATTGGAAGGATCAATATTGTTTGAGCAATGATCATTGCCGTAGGTGTATACAAAATTCCATACTCACCTAATGGGCCCGCTCGAGACAAAAGAATATAAACAAAGAGTCCAGCCACCACTGGAGGCAGGCCCATGAGAGCATTAATAATAGCAACTACGCCGGACCGACCCGGAAACCTAAAGATTCCTAAAATAGACCCTAATGGAAATCCAAGAATTGCTGCAAAAAACAATGATGTTAGGCTTACCCTCAAAGATAGCAAAACAACTTCTACCAGATAAGGATCACGCTGAGCAACTACCTCTATAGCAGCCCAGAATGACTGCACGATCTCATTCACGATAAATTATTTGATCCTCATTATCGACATAAAGATTACAGCAATATCCTCGTCAGTAAGTGACTAAGCACGTATCAGCGTTCCGACACCCCGATCTGTCAAAACTTCTAACAAAATTGCATGAGGCACCCGTCCGTCACTTATAGTGGCTGAAGAAACGCCTCCAGTTACAGCATCAATAGCACAACGTGCTTTTGGTAGCATACCATCAGAAACAACCCCACAACTTATAAGTTTCTTCACTTCTTCTTTTTGTAATCCAGTGAGTAATTGACCATCAGCATTCAAAACACCAGCTGTATTTGTCAGTAATATCAATTTTTCTGCGCTAAGTGTCACTGCCAACTTACCTGCCACTGTATCGGCATTGATATTATATGTTTCGCCGTTGTCTCCAACCCCAATCGGAGCAATCACTGGAATAAAATTACCGTCATCTAAGGTTTTTACCACTGATGGATCAATTGATTGAATTTGTCCTACATGTCCCATGTCAATGACTTCATCACTTTTGGAAACTTTTGCTTCATCCAAAATTATTTTTGTTGCTCGAATAAGCCCGCCGTCTTTTCCTGACAATCCTACGGCTCGTCCACCTTGCGAATTTATAAGAGCCACAATTTCTTTATTAATGAGCCCTCCAAGT
>CAYFJI010000072.1:0-9608 GCA_964343365.1 uncultured Acidiferrobacteraceae bacterium | reverse complement strand
AGCCAATAAACTCGCGCCTGCAGAGATATCGAAGGCTTTTACATCAAAAAAAATCAATGATTCTTTTATCACGCCCCACGACCGAGCCGATGTATGAAGTTGACCAACATTAATATTCGTTGATCCAAAATCAGAAAACAAGCAATTGCTTTGCCCAGAGCTAGTTTTTCCCAAACCTTGCAATAGGATTGAAGGAGCATCGACCTATCGTTTTGACAAATTTAGTTATTTCCCGGAATCTTTTGAGTCGGACTCTGATCCTACAGAACGATCGACTAACTGGATAAGAGCCATTGGAGCATTATCTCCAGATCTATATCCACATTTAAGAATTCGGGTGTAACCACCAGGTCTATCATGGAATCGAGGTCCAAGTTCATTAAAAAGCTTTGAGACAGCTGTAGCATCTCGCAACCGAGAAAACGCTAAACGGCGACGAGCTAAACTTGGTCTCTTTGCCATAGTAATTAAGGGTTCAGCTACTCTGCGCAGCTCTTTTGCTTTAGGTAAAGTTGTTCGAATTTCTTCGTGACGAAACAACGATGACGTCATGTTTCGAAACATCGCCTCTCGATGACTTGACGTCCGATTTAATTTTCGTCCTGATTTATGATGGCGCATCCTCTAACTCCCTTTAATGTAGATTCTCACGACGGAGTAACTGTGGTGGCCAATTCTCAAGCTTAGTGCCAAGAGCTAATTCCCTTTGTGCTAAGACATCTTTTATTTCAGTAAGAGACTTCTTTCCTAAATTAGGTGTTTTTAACAACTCAACTTCGGTACGTTGCACTAAATCCCCGATGTAATAAATATTTTCTGCTTTCAAACAGTTAGCTGAGCGGACTGTAAGCTCCAAATCATCGACTGATCTCAATAAAACAGGATCAATTTGATCTTCTTCTGCTTCTTCTGCCGCGCGGTCGGTAGTCTCGAGAAGAACAAAAACTGATACTTGGTCATGGAGTATTGTAGCAGCTCTACGGACAGCTTCTTCTGGATCTATTGTTCCATTAGTCTCTATCTCAAGAATAAGCTTATCAAGATCTGTTCGTTGTTCTACTCGTGCGTTATCGACCGTGTAAGCCACACGACGGACTGGGCTGTATGAAGCATCCAACCTTAAAAGGCCAACTGTTCGAGATTCTTGATCAGATCCCTCTATTTCAACTACTTCATATCCTCTACCACGACTAACAGTGAGCTCCATATTGAGTTGACCTTCTGAAGCGAGGTGGGCTAACACATACTCTGGATCTACAACTTCAATATCATGATCTAATTGAATATCATTCGCCGTTACTATCCCAGGACCTATCTTTGAGAGCCTAACCACAGCATGATCTCGAGTATGCATCCGAATAGCTAGATTTTTAAGATTTAAAAGTATCTCCATAACGTCTTCCTGTACACCAGCTATTGTAGAATATTCATGCTGGACGCCTTCGATCTTTACCTCTGTTACTGCAGCTCCCGGCAACGAGGAAAGTAGAATGCGACGCAAAGCATTACCGAGCGTATAACCAAACCCTCTTTCCAACGGCTCTAAAGTAACTCGGGCATGTGTTTGATCTATATTCTCTACGTTAATTAAATTTGGCTTTAGAAACTCACTAATTGATTCATGCATCTGATATCACCTTATAGAACTTTATGTTTTCATCGCTGAAATTGACGTACATTTTCAGTCTCTTATAGATAAAAAATCTACTTTGAGTACAACGCTACAACTAAAGATTCGTTTATGTCTTTTGATAATTCACTCCTTTCTGGAGCTGATTTATATATCCCTTTGGATGCCTTCACATCAACATCCACCCAAGGCTGGAACCCTATCTGTTCAGCAATCTCGAGAGCAGATTTTATTCTAAGTTGCTCCTTACTCTTATCTCTAACCTCTACAGAATCTCCAGCGTTTACCTGATAGGAAGGTATATTGACTCTATCTCCATTTACTTTAATGGCGTTATGAGATACCAGCTGACGCGCTTCAGCTCTGGTTACGGCAAAACCCATACGGTATACAACGTTATCTAATCGAGATTCCAATAATTGTAATAAAACCTCACCGGTCGAGCCTCTCTGACTTGCAGCTTCTGAATAATATCGCCTAAACTGCTTTTCCTGAAGACCATACATACGTCTAAGTTTCTGTTTTTCTCTTAATTGAGTACCATAAACAGTCGCTCGTGCCCGGCGTGCGCCAGACTTAAAACCTGGCTCTCTTTCAAATTTACATTTTGAATCAATCGATCGTACAGGACTTTTTAAAAATAGGTCAGTTCCTTCCCTTCGCGCTAACTTGCATGTTGGTCCTAAATATCTTCCCATAATTAAGTTCTCCTATACTCTTCTTCTCTTAGGAGGCCGACAACCGTTATGAGGAATTGGGGTAATGTCGGCAATCCCACTTATCTCTAACCCTATAGCATTGAGTGCGCGAACAGCAGAGTCTCGCCCAGGTCCAGGACCCTTTACACGTACATCGATTTGCTTAAGGCCATGCTGTTCCTGAGCTGCTCGTCCCGCATTCTCAGCCGCAACTTGCGCAGCAAATGGTGTGCTTTTTCGGCTTCCTCTAAAACCTGAACCGCCGGCAGTCGCCCATGACAATGCATTTCCATGCCGATCTGTTATCGTCACTATAGTGTTGTTAAAAGAAGCATGAATATGCGCAATACCTTCCGTAACCGATTTTTTACTCTTAGCTTTGGTTTTCTTTTTTGTTACTTTAGCCATTGGAACTGTTTCCTATTTCTTTATTGGTCGCTTAGGGCCTTTTCGTGTACGAGCATTAGTTGATGTTCTTTGGCCTCGCACTGGCAGCCCTCTTCGATGTCTCATACCCCGGTAACTACCTAAATCCATTAGTCGTTTAATATTCATAGATACATCGCGACGAAGATCACCTTCTACTTCGTATCTAGCCACTTCGGCCCTTAATTTTTCTGCATCATGCTCTGTCAGGTCGCTAACTTTAGTTACTCGACTAACCGATGCACCATCACATATTTTTTGAGCTGTTGGACGCCCAATGCCATAGATTGAAGTCAATGCAATCTCAACATGCTTGTTGGTCGGCAAATTTATTCCGGCTATGCGGGCCACTTGACGTACTCCTTTTTTGGTTGCAGATATAACTTAGGTCGGAAAATTACACTTATCATTTCAGTTGCCCTTCTATCCTTGTCTTTGCTTGTGTCGCGGATTCTTACATATCACGCGAATACTTCCATGTCGACGGATTACCTTACAATCACGACACATTTTTTTTACCGATGCACGCACTTTCATAACTATATCCTTTTTCTTTTCAACGAGTTAGGCCCAATCCACCAGCTAAATTGGATTTTTTCATAAGACTTTCGTATTGCCTAGACATCAAATAAGATTGAACTTGTGTCATCAGATCCATTGCCACAACGACAATTATCAAAAGTGATGTCCCTCCGAAATAGAATGGAACGCTCCACCTCACTATCAAGAATTCTGGGATCAGACAGATTACTGTTAAATAAACGGCGCCACCTAAGGTTAATCTTGACACCACCCGATCGATATAGTTTGAGGTCTGAATGCCTGGCCGTACACCTGGCACAAACGCACCAGACTTCTTAAGATTATCTGCAATTTCTTTGGGATTGAAAACCATGGCTGTATAAAAGAAACAGAAAAATACTATCATTGCTGCATATATTAATGTGTATACTGGCTGGCCTGGGGCTAATGTTGTTGCAATATTACGAAGCCAACCCATGCCATCAGTTTGGCCAAACCAACTGCCTAGACTCGCTGGAAACAAAATAATACTCGAAGCAAAAATTGGAGGTATCACACCAGCCATATTAACTTTTAAGGGAAGATGAGTTGTTTGTCCTGCCAACATTCGCCTCCCTTGCTGCCGTTTTGCGTAATTGACTGTAATTCGACGCTGTCCCCGTTCAACAAATACTACTACTCCGATCACACCTATAGCCCCGATAAATAGAAGTAAAACCCCAATTGGAGTGAAAGCTCCTGTTCTAGCTAACTCGAGTGTACCCGCTACTGCTGACGGTAGGCCGGCGACGATACTTCCAAAAATAATTAGAGAAATTCCATTTCCAATACCTCTTTCAGTAATTTGCTCTCCGAGCCAGACTAGGAACATTGTTCCTGTGACTAATGTAGCAACTGCTGTAATTTTAAAGCCAAGGCCTGAAACCATTACTACTGGTGCGCCTCCCACTTCTTGTCCACCAATTGCTATGGAAATTCCTAGTGCTTGAAATGTTGCAAGCACAATGGTGCCATAACGAGTGTATTGCGTTATTTTTCTTCGACCGGATTCTCCTTCTTTTTTTAGTTGCTCCAATCGAGGAATGACTGAGCTCATCATCTGCATGATGATCGACGCAGATATATAAGGCATTACACCGAGAGCCAGTATTGACATTCGCTTCAGTGCACCACCTGAAAACATATTAAAAACATCGACGATAGATCCTTGTGTTTGATCAAATAGGGCTGCAACCGCATTAGGATCCACTCCCGGTATTGGAATATGAGCTCCTATACGAAAAACTACCATTGCTCCCAAAACAAAAAAGATTCTTTGGCGTAATTCCGTTAATTTTCCGAGTCCAGCCAATGGAGATGCCATATAGTTAATCCTCTACTTTTCCACCGGCTTGCTCGATAGCAGTCCGTGCGCCTGCGGTTACCTTAATGCCACGAAGAACGACTGCCTTACTTATTTTTCCCGTTCCTATCACCTTTGCTCTTATTGCGTTACGACGAACAACACCCGCCGTTTTTAAAACAGAAAGATCTACTGATTGATCTGCTATTTTTTCTAATTCATGCAACCGAACCTCCGCAATTCGACTTCGAACCAAGGATCTGAATCCACGTTTAGGCACACGTCTTTGTAGTGGCATCTGCCCGCCCTCGAACCCAACTTTATGATAACCACCTGAACGGGACTTCTGTCCTTTATCGCCGCGACCAGCAGTACTGCCACGATTAGATCCATATCCACGTCCGGCTCTTGTTATCGATTTCCTAGACCCAGCGCTTGGTTTGATTTCATTTAGACGCATATTAACTTTCCTGAACGCGCACCAGATGACTAACTTTATTAATCATTCCCCGTATCGCTGGTGTGTCCTCTACCTCAACTGACTGATTAATTTTCCTTAAACCAAGACCTTTCACGCAATTCTGTTGCGTTTCGCCACGACCATATCGACTACGCTTCAATGTGATAATTATTTTTTTTTGCTCACTATTCGACATATTGATTTCTACCCCATTATTTCCGAAACAGATTTTCCACGCTTAGCTGCAACCTGCTCTGGATTTTGGATTCGACACAAACCATCGATCGTCGCGCGAGCAACATTGATTGGATTTGTAGTACCAATTACCTTTGCTAGTACATTTTGAACTCCCGCCGCCTCAAAAATTGCTCGCATTGTACCGCCAGCAATTATCCCTGTTCCATCTGAAGCGGGACGCATCACTACTCGCGCTGCTCCATGCCGACCTATTATTGGGTAATGCAATGTTCCATTATTCAAGTTAACTGTATAAAGATTTCGGCGAGCATCTTCCATAGCCTTTTGGACAGCAACTGGTACTTCGCGTGCTTTGCCTCTGCCTATACCAACGCGACCATTCCCATCGCCCACTACGACTAGTCCTGTAAACCCAAATATCCTTCCTCCTTTTACAACTTTGGCGACTCTATTTACCTGTATAAGATGTTCCTGGAATCCATCAAAGTCCACTGCATCTACCTCAGATTTCTTATTTGACTTCTTATTCATTGGATTACTATCCTTTCTTTTCACAGTCAGAATTCGAGCCCGTTTTTACGCGCTGCTTCCGCTAAGGCTTTGACTCGACCATGATACTTGTAACCAGATCGATCAAATGCGACTTGTTTTATGCCTACTGCCTTCGCTTTCTCAGCTAAATGTTTGCCTACCAAAGTGGCTGCGCCAACATTACCCCCATATTTTAGCTGTGCTTTCAGTTCTGACTCTGTCGTTGACGCGCTAACAATTACCCGCCCTTCGTTAGCTTCTATTATCTGTGCATAGAGATGTCGTGGGGACCTAAAAACGCAGAGGCGATTAACTCCTAAACGCTTAATTTTGGCGCGAGTCTTTCGCGCACGACGTAATCTGGCTACTTTACGAGTTTTCATCTTTAGATTACCTGTTAAACCTTCTTAGCCTGTTTCCGCACTACATATTCATCTTCATACCGAACACCTTTACCTTTATAGGGCTCAGGAGGTCGAAAGCGACGAATTTCTGCTGCTGTCTGGCCGACTAACTGCTTATCAATTCCTTTTACCACGATTTCTGTCTGACTCGGTGTCTCTACTGAAATCCCATCAGGCACCTTGTATTCCACAGGATGAGAAAAACCTAAACTCATATTAAGTACCTTCCCTTTGGATTGGGCACGATATCCAACACCAATAATCGTTAGTTTTTTTTCAAAACCGTTAGTCACTCCAACAATGAGATTATTCACTAGAGAACGCATCGTACCAGCAATGGCTGTCGATCCTGATTCAGTTTGCTCAACTTGCAAAGCATCACCTTTGTGATGTAATTTTATATCTGAGTGGAGATTCAAATAGTGCTCTCCCTTAGGCCCTTTAGCCATCACCTTGCCGGGTTCGATCTTTATTTCGACCCCCGACGGTATCAAGACCGGATTCTTCGCTATTCTAGACATACCTATTATATTTTTCTATTAATTAACTGACAGTGCAGATTATTTCGCCGCCCGCTTGAGATGCTTTAGCTCGCTTGCCAGTCATAATCCCCTTAGAGGTTGAAACAACAACTGTTCCCATGCCATTATCTACTATAGGAATATCAACACTTCGACAATAAACTCGTTTGCCAGGCCGGCTCACCCGTTCTATACGACTAATAACAGGCTTACCCTTAAAGTATTTCAAAGTCAGTATTAATATTTTTTTTCCATCAGCTTCGAGAATGGTTTCCGACGTCTCTATAAAACCTTCGTCTTGAAGTACTCGGGCTACCGCCTCTTTAATCTTGGAGGTCGGCATTTTAACGGTATCACGTCCTGATTTTTGGCCATTTCGAATGCGAGTTAACATATCAGCAATGGGGTCAGACATACTCATTTATAGATCCCCTCCTGCTACCAACTAGCCTTCACAACACCAGGTGCTTCACCCCGCATTACCACTTCACGAAGGGCATTACGCCCTAAGCCAAAGTGCCTAAAATATCCTCTAGGACGTCCTGTCATAGCACAACGATTACGTTGTCGACTACGCGCTGAATCCCTTGGTAACTTTTGCAAACTCATCATAGCTAACCATCTTTCCTCATCAGGCAAAGATGCATTTTGAATTTTTACTTTTAGGTCTGTTCTCATTGCTGAAAATTGCTGTTCTAATTTTTTTCTCTTTATTTCACGAGCCAACATCGATTTCTTAGCCATATTTTATTTATTCTCTTTTACGTTCGTAGTGGAAAACGAAATTGCTTTAAGAGCGCTTCAGCTTCTATATCTGTCTGAGCTGATGTCGTTAATGTAACATTAAGCCCACGAAAAGCATCTACCTTATCGTAATCAATTTCGGGAAAAATTATTTGCTCTTTAAAGCCGATACTAAAGTTTCCTCGTCCGTCAAATGACTTTGATGGGAGCCCACGAAAATCCCGGACTCTGGGAATAGCGACTGAAATTAGGCGGTCTAAAAACTCATACATCTTGTCACGTCGCAATGTTACCTTGGCACCGATTGCCCAACCCTCTCGCACCTTAAAAGCTGCGACCGACTTTCTTGCTTTAGTCAATATTGGCTTTTGTCCAGTAATTAATGACAAATCCGATTGTGCTGCCTCTAAAACCTTCTTATCGGTTAAGGCTTCGCCTAAACCCATATTTACTGTAATCTTCTGTAACCGAGGCACCTGCATCAGGCTCTTGTATCCAAACTCCTCTACGAGAGCAGGAACTACTTTTTCATTATAGTGCTCTAATAATCTCGCCATAATTTTTTACTCAGCTCCACTATCCTAAATCGATTACTTCGTCATCCGATCTGAAAAATCTAACCTTCCGACCATCCTCTAACCGTCTAACCCCTGCACGGCCACCTCGCTTACTATTTGGATTATAGAGGGCGATATTTGATATATGGATAGGCGCCTCTTTTTCTATTATACCGCCCGTCTGTCCCTTGTTCGGATTAGGCCTTTGATGTTTTTTAACCACATTTACATTATCCACCAGTACTCTTTCATCCGGTAGGATCTTTAATACCGTACCCCGCTTTCCCTTGTCTCGACCTGCCAAAACAACGACATCGTCTCCTTGCCTAATTTTCTTAGTGGCCATAACTACTAAAGAACTTCCGGGGCCAATGAGATTATACGCATGAACCGTTCCGATCGAAGTTCCCTGGTAACTGGGCCGAATATTCTTGTTCCAACTGGTTGATATTGAGGATTAAGCAAAACCGCTGCATTACGATCAAAGCGAATCAAAGATCCATCTGGCCTACGAACCCCTTTACGTGTTCGAACCACTAATGCATCAAACATTTCACCTTTTTTAACCCTGCTATTCGGGATAGCTTCCTTTATGCTAATTTTTATGATATCGCCGATGCCGGCATAACGTCGTTTTGATCCACCCAAAACTTTTATGCATTGAACTTTTCGAGCACCACTATTGTCTGCGACATCTAACATACTTTGTACTTGAATCATGACCTCTGCTCTCTCACTCCTGCTCAGAACGTTTCAATATGTGAAGCAATCGCCAAGATTTTGTCTTAGAAATTGGACGACAGTGCTCAATCACCACAGTATCTCCTGTCTTACAGGCATTATCTTCATCATGAGCATGAATTTTAGTGGATCGCCGTATATATTTTTTGTACAAAGGATGTTTGTACTGTCTAGTTGTCAATACGGTTATACTTTTGTCCATTCCTGCGCTTACAACGCTGCCTACCACAGACTGCGTTTTTCGATCGACTTCACTTTTTAAATCATCTATTGTCATTTTTTCTCTTTAGAAATTTCAACGATGCGTGTCTTAATTCTAGCTATCTGTCTTCGCACTTGTTTGAATCTTGACGAATTAGTAAGTTGTCCAGTGCCTTGTTGCATCCTGAGATTAAATTGCTCTTTTCGTAACTCCAACAATTCTGACTGAAGTTGGGATTTATCTCCTTTAGGTAGATTAGTGTCCACCATTTTTAGGTCGCCTGCCTTCGAGCAAATTCAGTAGGAACAGGTAATTTAGCGCTCGCTAATCGAAATGCCTCACGAGCTAAAGATTCATCTACTCCCTGTATTTCATATATCATCGTTCCTGGTTGAACCAAAGCTACCCAATATTCTGGGTTACCTTTTCCTTTTCCCATGCGAACTTCAAGCGGTTTCTTAGAAATTGGTTTATCGGGGAACACCCGAATCCATAAACGGCCCCCTCGTTTTACATGTCTACTGATAGCTCTTCGAGCAGCTTCTATCTGTCGGGCAGTCAATCGACCACGCCCCGAGCACTTCAACCCATACTCGCCAAAACTAACCTTGGAACCACGTACCGCCAATCCG
>CAYFJI010000071.1:0-9679 GCA_964343365.1 uncultured Acidiferrobacteraceae bacterium | reverse complement strand
CGGAGAGAGAGGGATTCGAACCCTCGATACGCTATTAACGTATACACGCTTTCCAGGCGTGCGCCTTCAACCACTCAGCCACCTCTCCGATGAATCAAGGCATCATAGAAGCTTCCACAATTCAATACCACATAAAAACAGCTATTTGCTCTATGTAGGCTCCATTATTATACGATTCAAAATGATGTTCAATTAATAGTATCAACTAAAATTAAAAATCCAGTTAGCATAGGCAAAAAGGCATTTTTTGTTTATCATAGTGTCTCCCGTGCAACCAACTATCGCTATAAAAAATGATAATACAAATGTAGCGACTCTAAAAGGGAAAGCAAACTGCCAATTGACAAAATTCAACATTATTTCACGGGATTTTCTGGCGACAATTTGAGATCAAACCAGGGTAATCATAAAAACAATCACCTATGGTATTGTCGTTACTAAAAATTTTTAAAAGCGATGGGCGTAAGCATATCAGCTATCCGGCCTATACCGCGCACCCTTTAGTCGCTGGAACTAATCTTGGCGAATACACCATCGAAAAAGTCATATCCGAAACTGAGAATGGATATACATATGCAGCAAATGATGGCTTAACTATTCTGCAAGAATATTTCCCTAAAAAAATAGCCATAAGAGATACTGACCATAGATCTGTAGTCCTTTCCAATACAAAGGCTACCAACAGCTACGAATATGGTTTATCAAACTTTCTATTATTAGCCAGAACGCTCAGTCAGATCAACCAGACAGGAAGAGTTGTCCATTATCAAGAGGAACATGCCACAGCTTGGTATGCTATTGAGTTCACCCCTAGCGCATCCATCGATGATCTTCTTAGAACCGGAAAGAGAATACCCGAAGAATCACTCAAATTAATTTTGTCAAGATCATTAAATTATCTATATTTGGCACACCAATCTGAAATACTACATTTAGATTTACATCCCGAACAAATTCTGTTATCAGAGGAACAAGAACTAATAATTACTGGCTTTAACGTCAGGAAATTTCACGATATAAGTATCAATAAAGAAATTGACAAATCTTTTTTTGCACCCGAATATTTTCACACTGCAGGTCGTCTCGGTCCGTGGTCTGACTTATATGGATTAGGAGCAATGTTGTACCAAGGATTAAACCCTAATGGGATTCCTACAGCCCAAGTTCGACTTAAAGGATTAGATCAGAATCAAAGGGATCCCTTGATTCCCGCATCAAAAATAGGCCATGGTTTCTATTCAAAGGATTTTTTAACGCTAATTGACTCCATGCTTGAAATTTCAACTGGTGATCGCCCAAAAAATATTGATGTCGTACTTGATATACTTGCCGCTTCTATACCAAAAGAAAAATCCTTTCAAAAGAAAAATTTAAACTACAGATCATCAAATAGTTTTTCGGACACCGTGTATAAAAACATGAATACTGATCGTGAAAATATAGGTTCTTTGATCGAGGATAACTCCCCAGTATTGTCGCCTATGCAAAAGGATGATGCGGAACTAATGATGGATGCGCTTACGAAAATTGAATTGCATCAAGAGAAAAATGCAAATGTAGTGGATGCCCTGCAACGGGCAGCACAAATATTAGAGCCTGCTGATCCAGCTCATCAGTGGATGAGAAATCTAAGCAATGATGACCAATATATTCCATCGCTGAAAAATTCACTCCAACATCGAAAATCAAAAACAATTCCAAATAAATTTAGATTATTTATCCAAAGTAAACCCCGATCAGTAGTTATCCCTATTTTTTGGCTATCTATTCTCTGTTTGCTAACTATTACAGTAGTGTGGTTTTGGTTAGATCAACAAAACATAGCTACAGGAGAACCTACTCATATTGAACTTCTGCCCTTCGATTCATAGTAACTCTTTCTCTATAAAAAAAATAAAACATGAAATATCCGTTTATACCATTAGAATTTGAATTTCTTTTAGATAAAAAAATTAATGAGCGATCCTACAAATTTTTAGAAATAATGAAAAAACGGAGAACTGTGCGAGACTACTCTTCGAGACCTATTCCACGAAGCACAATTGAAAATGCAATTAAAGCCGCAGGTAGCGCGCCGAGCGGAGCAAATATGCAGCCCTGGCATTTCGTCGTAGTAACTAATCCCGAAATTCGAACCGAAATAAGACAAGCTGCTGAATTAGAAGAAAAAAAATTTTATAGTCATAGGGCATCCCAAGAATGGCTGGATGCTTTAGCGCCTCTAGGAACTAACGATGAAAAACTATTCTTGGAATCAGCATCATGTGTGATTTGCATTTTCCTTAAGAAATTTTCTGGGGAAAAGAATGGGAAAAAAGTTAAAAACTATTACACTTCGGAATCGGTTGGTATTGCGACCGGCATACTTATTACTGCTCTACACTATTCTGGCATTGCTACTTTAACGCACACTCCAAACCCCATGCGCTTTCTAAATAAAATTTTAGGGAGACCCAATGATGAGAAGCCATACTTACTGCTAGTTGCTGGGTTTCCTACCGCTAATACATTGATTCCAGATATCAAACGGCATGACCTTGACACCATTTCGACCTTTCTTGACTAATTTTATTCTATTTGGCGGAGAGGGTGGGATTTGAACCCACGGTACCTTACGGTACGCCGCATTTCGAGTGCGGTACATTCGACCGGACTCTGCCACCTCTCCAATCCCTTAATTCTACCTGACAGCTTGTTTTATGAACACTAATGATATTACTATTCGTTAAGCATTTAAGTTGATCAAACTTGGTTACAAAAATCGATTACATTTTTTAATCTATCTAGCAAAGATAAAAATTGATTTGGCTTGAAGCTCAATGGTAAAAATTTACGTAAACTTTTAACTTATACTCAGAACTAAATAATTCTATATAGTGTAAGATGAGTGTTGTGTAATGTTAACGAATTTACATATAGCTCTATGACTAATAAATCCGACGTTATTGACCATCTTAATAATAGTTCTCTTCAACCCATCTCGAATAGTAGATTGCAGCCGACATTAGATGTCAAAGCTACTGACGAATTTGGAAATATAAGGGACGTCAGCATTGCGGAAGAACGTCCTATAACAATTGTTCTAAATAAACAAGAAATAACTACATTGATGACCCTGGGCCTCTTTCCAGAGCTATTGTCTTTAGGTTACTTGCGAAATCAGGGGTTGATAGAAGAAATAACCAATATTGTTTCAGTTGATGTTGATTGGAGTAAAGAAACTGTAACTATAGAGAACAAATGCAGTGACAAAAATACCGTTGATTCGTATGATGACAATACTTTGCCTCCCCTGCTTGTACATGAAAATACAATCTCGCGTGACACAATCTATAGCCTGCTAAAAAATATTGCCAATCTTAACAATATATACCGCGCCGCAGGCGGCGTTCATGGCTGTGCAATTTGCAGTCAAACAAACGTATTATTTTTTGCTGAAGATATAGGTCGTCATAATGCCGCAGATATAATCTCAGGATATATGTTCCTGAACAACATCTCTGGGATCAATAAATACCTCTACTGTACCGGAAGATTAACGTCAGAAATCGTAATTAAGGCAGCTCGAATGCAAGTCCCTATTCTAATTTCTCGCTCTGGAATCACACGTCTTGGGCTCGATATCTCAAAAGATTTGAATATAACCCTTATAGCCCGAGCAAAAGGCACACATTTCCTCATTTACCATAGCTCAAATACGGTTACATATGACTAGCCCTCCGACTAACTACTTCAGCTAGTTTGCATTCTATCTTTTTATCCTGGAATCGCCTGATACCAACCATCTTTTTCTAATAACTCAATTGGTTGATCATAAAGTTCTGTTAATGACGCGCTAGTTAAAACCATTTGTTTACTGCCATCAGCGAAAATCTCACCATTTTTTAGCAATATTACTCTCTGAATCTCAGGTGGGATTTCATGCAAATGGTGGGTTACCAAAATAAGAGTGCGCCCACTTTTAATTAATTGTTGCATTAAATCTAGATACTGAAAAGTAGCTGTCAAATCTAAGCCCGTGGTAGGCTCATCAAAAATTAGGCTTGGAGGATTATTAACTAGAGCTCGCCCCAACAATAAACGTCTTTGCTGTCCTGTTGAAAGTGCGCCGTATTTTTTGTCTCTTAATTCTATTATCCCTAATTTCTCAAGAACTTTCTTTGCTTTTTTAATTTGATGATCAGCAGGATCATGATGCCCCCATATTCCTACACTCGAAAAAAACCCAGAAACAATTACTTCAATACCTGTCGCCTCATTTGTATACTCATAGTGAAGATCGCTAGAAACTAATCCTAATTTAGAACGTAAAGACCATATATCGCTATGCTCATCCCCAAGTATTCGAACAAAAGATTGGTCACTAAAAACTGGGTACAACTCTCGTGTCAAAATTTTAAGTAACGTTGACTTTCCGGAGCCATTAGGGCCAATTATTGCTGTATTCTTTAGTTTCTCTAGTGCGAGACTAAAGCGATGAAAAACTCTTGTGGCACCGCGAAATACGGTTGCATCATGAATTTCAATTAACGGGAGATTCGTTTTTGAATTGTACATATATTAACAACTATTAATACGTCAACTCAGATTAATTTTATCTTCTATCTTGATCTCTAGATTAACTGCTGGAATTCGAAGAACCATTTCAGCCTGCAATTGACTCTCGCTATCTAGTGATCCAGATTTAATTTCTCTGAGTACAGCTTGCTCTATCTCACGTTGTGAATTTATACCAACTTTTTTTAAGAATCGGCGAATCTGAATGTTAAATATTTCTGTATCCATACTTAGTCCAGTCATTTTTTATGGTGAGCTACTTTAGCACAGACAAAGTTCTAATTAAGCATTACCAACTGAAAAAAATATTTTGAAACTAATATAAATTAACACTATCTTGCTCTTGATTTTTTGTCCATTATAATATTATACTGTTTTTTTATACAGTTTTTTATACTCACTAAAATCCAATTTTTATGTCAAAAATACTTACTAAACGTCAATCTCAAATACTTGAGTTTATTAGTAATAGCATAGAAAAATCAGGCATGCCACCCACGCGCGCTGAAATTGCTAAGCATCTTGGTTTTCGTTCAGCCAATGCTGCAGAAGATCATCTGCGCGCCTTAGCACGCAAAAAGGTTATTGAGTTACGACCTGGTTATTCTCGTGGAATTCGCTTACTAAAATCAACAGGGCTGCCAGTAATCGGTGAGGTGTCAGCTGGAGATCCTATTCTTGCAACTGAGCATATAGAAAATCATTATCAATTACCATCTTCTTTGTTTAATCCAAGCGCTGATTTTTTACTTAGAGTACGCGGTATGAGCATGCAAGGTGCTGGAATTCTACACCATGATCTCTTAGCAGTACACAAAACTCATGAAGCTAATAATGGCCAAATTGTAGTAGCCAGAATAGAAGATGATGTCACTGTAAAACAGTTTCGAAGACGAGGAAATATAATTACTTTACTACCCAAAAATCCTGAATTCGAACCTATCCGAATTGATCTTCGACAACAAGATTGTATTATTGAAGGCATCGGAGTAGGAGTACTTCGTAATGGTAAATTACTATGATCTCTAAGTTTAATCCTATACATAAAGATCTTTGGAAAGGGCCTGGCAAACTAAAAGAAAGCTCTTCAATCTCTACTGGATATTCCCAATTAGATCAATACCTACCTGGCGGTGGATGGCCGATTGGCGCTTTGACAGAAATTCTCTTAGCTAATACCGAGCAACCTCCTCTCTGGCTTATTGTGCCAGCACTAGCTAAACTTGAGTGTGAGAAACGTTGGCAAGCTTGGATTGCTCCTACAGGAATTCCCTATGCTCCTGCTATAGCAAATACTGGCATAGATATCTCAAAAACATTGGTTATTTGTCCATCAACATATAAAGATATACTTTGGGCAACAGAACAAACTTTGGACTCTGGCGCCTGTAGTGCAGTTCTCTTTTGGCCACATAAAATGCTTACTACAACATCACGTCGGCTTCAGATAGCCGCTAAAAATGGTCATAGTTTTGGTTTATGTTTTTATTCATCCAAAAATATAAGACATAACACAATGGCTACTTTACGAATTTTATTTAATCCAGACTGCCAAGGTGGTGAAATTACTATACTTAAGGGTCATGGTAGAAAACCAACAAAAAAAATAAAACTTGTACGTAAATATTAATATTTATAATTTTTCCTGCAATTTAAAGTCTTAAATTTCATTTAATAGTAATGAAATTACTAGAATTAAATGACCAATCTATTAATTCTTCAAATGAATTATGGTTAGCTATCCATCTTCCTTTATTGCCTCTTGTAGCATCTATTCCTAACAATACCGATTTATCAACAGTTATGCATCATGAATTAGACTGTCACCATCGAATTACTTTCGATAATAGTTCCACTGAAGAAAATGATATGGAATTAAATATGCTTTTACCAACTGCTAACAATTTAGTTAACAGTATAAAAGTAATGAACCATAATCTGGAATCCGAAGAATTAGTAATTAGTAAACTTGCAAAACTCGCACAATCTTGGTCGCCGAAAGTAGTTATTCACAGTAATAAGTTAATACTCTTTGAAATAGGAAGATGTCTCCTTCTTCATGGTGGATTAACTTCGCTGATTAAATCAATCAATAAAAGTTTTCCAATAAACCTTTTCGGATCTAACATCTCAGTTACTCCAACGCCTGCTAGTGCAATTCTTTTAGCAGAATTAGGCTACGATATTATATTAACGAATCATATACAACTTGCTTCATTTTTTAGGCAGCTTCCTATTAATGACCTAGGTCTAGAAAAAAAACAACAATTTTTTTTAAAACAAATCGGAATAAATAAAATCAGTAATTTACTTCGTTTGCCTAGAAATGACTTAGCAATTCGTATGGGTGTAAATTTTCTTAAAAAAGTTGATAACATTAATAATAAAACACATCCACAGCTAATCCATAAATTTCAACCTTATTTCGAAGTTAAAATAGATTTTGAAATGGAAATATACTTCATAAAACCATTACTTTTACAAGCTGCGAAATTTCTTACTAAATTAGAGCATTTCCTAAAAACTCATCGTTCTTCTGTTGATTTTTTTGAATGGCGTTTATATAAATCTGACTATTCTTATATTTGCGCTCCAATCTGTCTGAGTCGCCCAAGACAAGAAGTTAAGTCATTAATAAATCTTACTAAGCTCGTATTCGAGTCAAAATTATTAGTGAAGGAGGGAATAATACAACTGGCTTTACATGCAAAACCTATACCAATTTTAGTCACAAAAAATATATCAATCTTAAAGAATAATAAGGCATATCAGTCAGATCAGTCAGATCAACTTCTAAATCAATTGTACTTAAGACTTGGATATTCTGCTGTAAAGATAATCTCCTGTAATTTAGACCATAGGCCAGAATGTGCGTGGACTAAATTAGCACCCGGAATCAAGGTGCAAAAGATACCATCTATCAATAAACCATTGTGGTTATTTAATAGCCCTAAATCTCTATTTACTGATAACAGAAGACCTATTTTTCATGGCCCACTTGAACTTTCACAACATGAGCGCATTGTTACTGGTTGGTGGGACAATAACCCAATACAAAGAGATTACTATTTGGCGAAAAGCAATCAAGGATTAATTTGGATATTCCGTGAATTAAAAAATAATATATGGTATATGCATGGTTTATTTTAATAACTTATCCTAACTTAACTCTCATATAAAGAAATAGCATGCAACATATAACATGGAATGATTTTAAAAAAATCGAATTAATTGTTGGAACTATTGTTTCAGCAAAGCCTTTCAAAGAAGCACGTAAGCCTGCATACATAATTCACGCAGACTTTGGTCCAAAGGTAGGATTACTAAAATCAAGCGCCCAAATCACTACGCACTATCAGATAAATGAGTTAATTGGACAACAAATTATTGGTGTTGTTAATTTACCCGCTAAACAAATAGGTCCAATTCATTCACAATTTCTTATAACAGGATTTCATCGTCCCGACGGCTCAGTAATTCTGGCTAAACCCGAAAGAGTAATTGATAATGGTGCTAAGCTTTCTTGAAATATTTTTAAAACCCACAATCGGATATTAGAGGTCTTCAATTTTTAACTATCGAAGACTTATGCCGATCAATTACTAGTTCTGAGCCCATCTCAATAGCCGTAGCATATGACGTACACTGAGATAATACATACTGCATATAACAACGGGTAGTAGTTAATTTTTCTACATAAAATTGACAGTCCGAATCTTTCTGTAATTTTTTTACAGCTGTATGACCTGATCTCAGCATCAGCCATCCTCCCATTACTGTTCCCCATAACATAAGATAAGGAAATGATCCTGCCAATGGTAACCTTTGATCTCGCGAAGAACTTTCTTTGATCCATTCTGTAGCCCTTTCAAGTTTAGCTATACCATCATCCATACTTCGACAGATCTCAGCAAGTTGGGGCCATTCACTAAACTCAGGAACTTTCGATATATCATCTTTAATTTGCCTAATTAGTATCCATATCATTTTGCCATCGTCGATCAATAATTTTCTTCGAACGAGGTCTGCAGCTTGAATGCCACTGGTGCCCTCGTAAATTGTGGTAATCCTAGCATCACGATAAAACTGTCCAATCCCGGTTTCTTCGATAAAACCTATCCCTCCAAATACTTGTAACACCTGACCTACAACATTGTTCGAAACTTCAGAATTCCAACCTTTTACGACTGGAATCAATATATCAACCACTCCCTGATGTCGCTGTCTCTCTTTTTCGTCAGGATGATAATTTGCCCGATCCAATTCAGAAGCGACATATAGGCTTAGTGATCGCATTGCCTCTACACGGCATTGGATTTCCAGCAGCATCCGAGCAACATCCGGATGTTGATTGATCGAGACACGCTGATCAGTGTCCTTATTTGCATCTTTTCCTTGAACTCTCTCCGCAGAAAAACGTAATGCACTTTGATAAGCACGATCAGCAATTGCATAGGCCTCTATTCCAACTGCATGCCTAGCCATATTCATCATAACAAACATATATTCCAAACCACGGTTTTCTTCCCCTAAAAGGAATCCTATGGCTCCTTCATTCTCCCCATAGGCGAGAACCGCTGTAGGACTTCCATGGATACCCATTTTCTTTTCAATGGAAACAGTTCGCACATCATTCCTATGTGTGATTTCACCATAAGAAGTCATGAGAAATTTAGGCACAATGAAGAGTGATATCCCTTTTACACCTGCTGGCGCGCCTGGCACTCGCGCAAGAACCAGGTGAATGATATTTTCTGTCAGATCATGATCACCATATGTAATAAAGATTTTTTGCCCTTTAATAAGATACTGATCATCATTTCCTCTTATTGCTTTCGTTTGAATGGCACTTAAGTCCGAACCTGCTTGTGGCTCCGTTAGATTCATAGTCCCCGCCCATCTTCCACTTACTAAATTACTTAAATATAGGTTTTTTTGTTCCGAAGTCCCTTGAAAGGAGATCAGTTCTGCAGCTGTTTGAGTCAGCATTGGGCAAAGACCAAAAGCCATGTTTGCTGCATCCCACATCTCTTGAACAGATGCCCCTACGACTCGAGGAAGTCCTTGACCTCCATATTTTGGATCTGCTATGAGGCTGGGCCAGCCGGCTGCCACAAATTTT
>CAYFJI010000070.1:0-10009 GCA_964343365.1 uncultured Acidiferrobacteraceae bacterium | reverse complement strand
AAGCTATAAAATTTAATGCTAATTCGTTTTGTTAGGGCGGCTAATGCTGTGAAGCTAACGTTTTTTGGATCCAGATTGCCATAGCATACAATACGGGCTTCTGGAGCTGCAGCATCTACTAGATTGTTCGACGTTGCACCTGAAACAGGATCGTAAATTACACTCACTCCCTTTCCATTCGTGATATCCATTACATTGTTCACAAAATCACGATCTTCGTAGTTTAGCGCATAGTCAGCTCCTGCATCTTTCAGTCGGTCAATTTTATCTTTGGAACGGGTTGTAGCGATCACGGTAGCGCCCAAGTCCTTAGACAGTTGAATACCACCGAGAGCGGCACTGCTGCTACCTGCAGTGATTAACACTGTATCGTTATTTGTTAAGTACGCATTATGAATCAAGCCACCCCATGCCGTTAGGTATTGCATCCAACTTGCGGCACTTTGGGTAGATGTTATATTGTCTGGTACTCGCACGACTGCCTCTATGGGAACCGTTACGGATTCCCCATAGCAACCATATTTTCCTGTCTCGTCTTTCCAGTATCCAAATTCATCAGCTAGTGCAAATGGAATAACTGCAACTCGTTCGCCCTGTGAATAGTCAACGACATTACTCCCCAAAGCGGTTATTGTGCCTGAGCCTTCACCCCCAAGACGACAAGGGAAGATCGGATCAAAAGCATATACACCTTGTCGCAACATACATTCGGCACGGTTCAATCCGAACGCTTTGATACTAATATTGACTTCAGTCGGCAATGGTTCTTGATCAGAACAATTGTCGACTTGTAGAACCTCAGGTGGCCCAGTTCTGTGAAATTGGACAATTTTTGAAGTAGCCATATTCTGCAACCTCCATTGGTTAAAGACGGCAAATAAATACGTTTAAAGACGTATTATTTCAGGCATTGCGATGCGGTATAAATTTGAATCTCTTAATTATTGGAACGATTAATTGTTATTCGATTGATGTTATGTGCTAATCCTCCAATTAAATAAGTCTACAACAATCTACGTGTTGTACACTAGGGTGACGGCTAAATATGAGAAACTAAATTCGGGCCATAATAAAATTCTTGGGGATCTTTATGACTAATATACTTTTTCATGATGTGAAAATCTGGGACGCTTCTCGCCAAGAGCCGGAACCAGGGATGCATGTTCTAATTGAAAATGACCGGATCAAAGAAGTTTCTGATCTTCCTATTTCTATATCCGAGGCGCAATTGATTGATGGGACGAATAAAACTTTGATGCCAGGCCTCATCGATGCCCACTGTCACGTCACTATGACGGAAGTGAACATCAGACAGTTAGAGGATGAACCACTCACACTAATGACGGCAGAGGCGTCGCAAGTACTTCGTGGCATGTTAATGCGAGGCTTTACGTCTATACGAGATTTAGCTGGTGCTGATTGGGGCATAGCTGAAGCTGTAGAACGAAAGCTACTTGTGGGTCCGAGGGTATTTTTTGCAGGTAGAGCTTTGACTCAAACTGGTGGTCATGGAGATTTCCGTCGCCGTACACAAGGTTTGGAACCGTGTGGATGCGGTAATGCGCTGTCTCACTCAGCAGTGATAGCTGATGGTGTTGCGGAAGTCCGTCGAGCTGCTCGAGAAGAATTAAGAAAAGGAGCTACTCAGATCAAGGTGATGGTATCTGGCGGGGTCGCTTCTCCATACGACCCAATAGATAACAAACAGTACTCAACGGAAGAGCTTAAAGCCATAGTAGAAGAAGCAAGCTCATGGAATACTTATGTTGCAGCACATTCGTATACACCTCGGTCATCTCAACATGCTGTTGAGTGTGGGGTGCGAACTATAGAGCATGGTAACCTTATCGACGCAGAGACAGCCTCCAGTATGGCAAAACATGATGCATTCCTTGTGCCAACCTTAATCACTTATGATGCAATGGATAGAAATGGTGCTGCCCTAGGATTACCTACGGCCAGCATTCATAAATTACAAAGGGTCAAAAGTGAGGGATTTAATGCTATTGAACTCTGTCGACAAGCAGGCGTTAAAGTCGGTTTTGGTACAGACCTGTTAGGTGCTCTTCAGTCAGAGCAATCCGAAGGATTTAGAACTCAAAGTGAGGTAGATTCTAATCGTGATGTTCTAGTTTCAGCTACTGCGGTGAATGCCGAGATATTAAACCGGGAAGACGATTTAGGTTTGATCGCTGCAGGCGCGAAAGCGGATGTTTTGTTGGTTGGAGGCGACCCTTTAGCTAACTTATCATTATTAGCTAATCCCGATGAGAACCTTTTGGTAATTATGAAAGACGGCGAGATTTACAAAAATATGGAAGGGGATTAATTCACTGAACGTGTTGTTTTACCGCTAGTCGCATCTTGTGTTAAAAGTTAACAAGATGCGACGTGACTTGATTAAAAGAAAAATAGAACGCACGACTGCAGGTTATGCGGCAGTTTGAATCCCGTCTTTTAGCGCATGTGGGTAATATTTTTTAGCATGGTCTAAGGAGATATAACCATTTTTCAAATCGTTAGCTACGGCATCCACTGATCGTGCATGCGGTGGTCCATAACCTCCACCTCCACCAGTCCGAAACTCTAACGTGCCACCTTCAGGAACAAGCAGTCCTGTTTCTTTTTTAACTGGTTTCTCGGTCCCGTCTGGCAAAGTGAGAACACCTCGATTTGACCTACCAGGCTCTCCTTTATCAATAGTCCATGGTTGCGATTTTTGCTGTTCTATAAACGCGGTAACGTAAGAATCATCCAGCATATGGTACGCAATATCGACGCCAAGCCCCGATCTGTATGTTCCAGCTCCGCAGGAATCTTGTGCTAGTTCAAATTTCTCTAGAATCCAGGGACATCGGGTTTCAAAAACTTCGGCAGGAGTGTTTCGTGTCGCAGCCTGCATTGGATGCATCATTGCGCTGAGGCCATCGCCATGCGCGCTGGCCCCTTGTCCTCCCATATGTGGAAATCCTTCGACCCACGCTTCTCCAGTGTCCTTATGTGTTCCCCACCAAACTGCTCCTTCAATATCACCATCACTGCCGGCAGTAACGTTATCTGGCATTGCTTTAGAAATCGCCTCCCAGATTGCCTCCATCGCTCGCATTGCAGGTATAAAAAATAGAAATGTTGGCGCTGGTTTTTCGGCATGAAATAACGTTCCAGGTTTAGAAATTACTCTTAAAGGCCTAAAGTGGCCTTCGGATGCCATATCGCCTCCGTTTGCTAGATACGTTAACGCCATTCTAGTTGCAGAGACTGTTGTGGCTATTGGACAGTTTAGTGGTCCTCCAGTAACCGGAGGTGCCTTTGAGTAATCAACTGTTATATTTGATCCTTTGACTTCAACCGACAATTCAAAAGGGATCTCTTCGTCGTCAATTCCATTATTATCGATTTTACCTTTTCCCACATAAGTCCCATCGGGGATTTTTTCAAGATATTTTCGAACTACTATCTCGCCATGATCAAACATTCTTTCCGTGCAACGATTAAAATCTTCTTGACCAAACCGTTCAATAAGGTTAACCAGTCCATTAGCGCCCGCTCTGACACATACGACCAATGCCTCGAGATCTCCCGCTGTGTAGCGTGGAAATCGTGAATTAGCTAAAAATAAGCGATGCATCTCCTGATTCAGCACCCCTGCTTTATAAATTTTTACAGCTGGGTATATTGTTCCTTCTTGAAATACATCCACGGTATCAGTACAGTAAGGCTCCTTGCCTCCCACATCAGGGAGGTGCGCTTTCGCAGTTGCATAACCGACAATCTCATCGTTCTTAAAAATTGGCATGACAACAGATGCATCTTGTTGGTGAGATCCTATTCCGAACGGATCGTTATAAAGAATCACATCGCCAGGTTCCAAATTTTCAACACCGCCATTTTCCGCAATGGCGCCCTCAATGCAAAAATTCATCGTACCCATAAACATAGGTAGGGTTTGACACTGTGCCAGCATGCGTACGTCTTTATCATAGATCGCAGCTGCAAAATCCAACACCTCGTAAATAACAGAAGAAAATGCAGTTCGTACAAGTGAACGTTTCATTTGGTTTGCTGCAACATTTAATGAATGCCTCACAATCTCCGTAGTGATCGGATCAGCATTTACGCTATCCGCCTGTTTACTAGCTTGTGCTTCGTAGACATATAGGTCAGACTCATTCATTTCCGAGTTCCTGTCAATTTTTGTTTCTAATAGGTTTAAGTATGTCTTAGGTGGGTTTTTAGATCAATAACCATCCATTTTTGGCTAAAATTAATGTTAATTTTTTAAAAAGACAGGATTTTTTGTAAATTATGCACAACAAAATGTACATAAACGCTGCCTTTAGGTAATATAGAATGTACATCAACTAGTGAGGGATAGCGATTTGAAATTCCTTGCTTTGAAGTAGTCTTACCTTGCATAACAATCTTTGTTTACATAAAAGAGTGAGGTAAGAGCTTAGAATGTTGTGACCCTTTTAGATGAAATAGTATAAATACGGAGGATTTACTATGCGGTATTTAAAGCGCCTTTTATTAGTGGCGATGGTATTTTTGGTTCCTGCGACTGCTGTACAAGCTGAACGAGTTCTTCGGCTTAATGAGGTAGCAGTAGGTGAGCTGGATCCACACATTGCCTTAGATTACATTGATTCAATTTTGCTTGTGAATTTATATGATCCTTTAGTCCGACCTAAGCCTGGCGGTGGTTTTTTACCTGGCCTGGCAGAGTCATGGGATGTATCCGATGATAATCTAACCATTACATTTACGTTGCAGTCGGGAATCAAGTTTCATGACGGCAGTACCGTGAATTCGGACGATGTAGTCTACTCATTTGATCGCAACAAGGCTTTAGGGATGGGTTATGCGTATTTGTTTGCTAATTCCTCAGTTACGAAAAAGAGTGACATGGAAGTCGTGTTGACTCTCAATAAACCAGATTCAGCAATTCTAGCAGCTCTGACTCGGTTGGGTATTGTTAATAGCGATCTGGTTAAAGCCAATCATCAGGACGGAGATTTTGGAGACAACGGAGATTATGGAACTGCTTACCTATCTGCAAATGACGCTGGATCAGGAGCCTATCAGGTCGTTTCCCATAACATGCAAGAATTGACGGTATTGTCAAAATTCGATGACCATTACAGCGGATTCTTGCCTAAATCACCAGACACCATTCGAGTTATTTACGTTATGGAGACCGCAACTATTAGAACTCTCATGTCCAATAAAGAGCACGAAATCACTGCTCAGTGGCATCCAGGTACTATGTTTGCTGGCCTAGCTGCCGAAGATGGTTTAGGTCTTACAACAGAAGATGGTATCGCATACCTGGTTATGCCTATTCACACAGCTAAAGCACCTACAGATGATGTCCATGTTCGTCGCGCAATGATTGCAGCGACCGACTATGAACAAATGGTTGCGATTGAGAAAGTTACTGAGGATTTAACGGCAGCTAACCGAAGTCGCACAGCATTACCCGCGGCGTTAGCTGGATATGATGCCAGTGCTCCTGAATTCGAGCAAGATCTAGATGCTGCAAAAGCGCATCTCGCAAAATCCAAGTATGCTGATAATATTGGTGATTATGAAGTCGAAATTGCATGGATTGCTGAAGTTCCAAAGGAAGAGAAAATAGCGTTTTTATTGGCGCACAACTTATCTCAAATTGGAATGAAGGCAAAAGTAGTGAAGGTACCATGGGCAGTATACAGTGACCGAGTTACTCAACTAGATACTACGCCTCATGTAGGTCAATTGTATTTCTCAGCTACTTATCCTGACCCATTGTCTTTGTTAGGAGCGTATCACTCAAGAGTTCGTGGAAGCTATTCTTCTCATGATTGGCTTGAGGATGCTGAGGTTGATCGCTTAATTGATGCCGCCACTGCTGAGATGGATGAAGGCAAAAAGAATGAGTTATTGGTTGCATTACAAAGACGACTCATCGATGTTGGAGCAGCAATTTATGCTTATGAGACGCGAGCATTATTTGCCAAACAGGATTACGTCAGTGCTCCATTTCTGGATGACTCAACTAATACAGTAGCAATGATGGGGGGTAACTGGAGATTCAACACTTGGGAAGTTGACAACTAAATCAATCAACAAATAAGAAGTGTTTAAAAAGAGGGTCAAAGCTCTATGTCGCGCGGGCTTGGCCCTCTTTTATTGGTGCATGAAAATGATCTTGTTTAAAAAAAAGAGTATTTTAGACAATAATCTGAAAACGGACCGCGGGCACTGTTTTAGATTGGTAAATCCAAGTGCAGCTAACTAAATATTTTCTTAAACGTATTGGCGCCTCGGTTTTTGTTCTTTTTGGCGTCTCGATTGTAATTTTTTTGATCGCGCGAGCAATTCCGGGGGATCCAGCAAGAATGGCTTTAGGACCTCGTGCGAGTCCCGAAATGGTGGAGCAACTTCGTGAGAGACTCCACTTAAACGATTCTATCCCTGCACAATATTTTTATTTCCTTCGTGGTGTCAGTGAGGGTGATTTAGGAATGTCACTTTATACCAAACGGCCAGTTGTGCAAGATTTAGCCGAATATTTTCCGGCTACTTTCGAGCTTGTAATCTTCGCCGGATTGTTAATGGTTATTGTAGGTATTCCACTGGGCATTTTGTCAGCGAGACATCAGGACCGTTTAACTGACAATGTAGCAAGAATTTTTGCACTGCTTGGTGTTGTTACGCCGACTTTTGTGTGGGCGATTTTTTTTATGTTAATTTTTGCGTATATTTTCGATTTGTTGCCTATTATGGGACGGTTAAGTGAGGCGGCTGTGGCTCCACCGAATGTAACAGGCCTGTATACCGTTGATGCGTTGTTGGCTGGACAATGGCACACTTTTAAGGATGCTTTAGCTCATATCATTATGCCAGCTGGAGCGTTAGCACTTTCTGGCTTAGGACAAGCTGCGCGACTTACCAGAACCAACATGCTAGATAGTTTTAGTCGTCCATATAGTGAGATGGCACGTGCTTACAATTTTAGTGAACTGCAGACTTCGATGAAATATGCATTAAGACCGGCAATGATTCCAACATTAACAATACTTGGTTTAGACTTTGCGGTCATGCTAGGAAATGCTTTTTTAGTAGAAAAAGTTTTCGCGTGGGGTGGGCTAGCTCAATACGGAGTAGAGGCAATTTTTTATAAAGATTTAAATGCAATTGTTGGCACAGTACTTGTGATTGCGTTATTTTTCTTGATGGTAAACATGATTATTGATTTGGTTGTTGCTTATTTGAATCCACGTATCCGACTAGGGTAAGCATCAAAGAGACAATAAGAATGAAAAGGATTTGGAGAAAAATATTTAAGAGTCGAAACTGGTATAAGTTCAGTCGCAATCCGCTTTCCATTACTGGCGGAGCTATTGTGTTAATAGTAATTCTTGCGGCAATTTTTGCACCATTTTTGACGCCATACCCAGATCACAAAGGAGCTGCTCTTGATTTTGCGAACATGAATAGACCACCCGATTGGCAGTATCTGTTTGGTACGGATGGTTTGGGGCGGGATGTGTTTACCAGAGTAATTTTTGGCTATAGGGTTTCACTTTTATTAGGAGTTGTAGTCTTATCAATTGCAGTTCCTATCGGCGTTGGTTTGGGATTAATAGCTGGCTATTTTAGCGGAAAAACAGAAATTATCTTAATGCGGATTACCGATGTGTTTTTAGCTATACCTGCACTAGTGCTAGCTTTAGCAATAATGGGGTTTTTAGAACCTACCTTGATGAATGCCATGATTGCAGTGTCCGCAATGTGGTGGCCATGGACGACTCGACTAGTCTATAACGTAACTCGGTCGGTTAAAACGGAGGATTTTGTTGTGGCTGCAAAAGTTGTGGGGGCTTCCCACGCTCACATTATTCTTAGGGAAATTTTGCCCAACTGCTTGCCGACAATCCTTACAAAGATGACTCTTGATATGGGATTTGTAATCTTAGTCGCCGCATCGCTAAGTTTCCTCGGTCTTGGGGTCCAACCGCCGACACCTGACCTTGCTTCAATGGTTGCAGATGGTTCGCAGTATCTGCCAGATCAGTGGTGGTTGTCAGTTTTCCCGGGGTTAGCAATACTAATAATTGTGCTTGGATTTAACCTTCTAGGCGATGGCCTTAGAGATATGCTTGATGTCGAGATGTGACATGACAGACACTTTATTGAACATACAGGACCTCCACTTAAAGTTTGATTTATATGAAGGTTCTTCTCACGTTTTAAACGGGGTCAATTTGGGGATAGACAAAAGCGAACGCGTTGCAATTGTTGGGGAGTCAGGCTGTGGTAAGTCGACGGCGGTAAGAGCTATTTTAGGTTTGTTGAAGGGCCGGAATGTTAATCTTGAGGGAAGTATTCGTTTCACAGGTTTGGAGTTGGTAAATAATAATGACAAAAAATTATGGCGAGATATTCGAAGTCGTAAAATCAGTATGATTTTTCAAGATCCGACGGCTGCTCTTAATCCTGTTTTCACAATACGTGATCAGTTAGTTAATGTTATTCGGAGAGGATCAAATGTTAGAAACAAGAGGCAAGCATTAGATCTCGCAAGAAAAGCTCTTAAACGAGTTGCTATAGCTGACCCAGACCGAATCTTGGATACTTATCCTTTTCAATTGTCTGGGGGTTTAGCTCAGCGGGTCATGATCACAATGGCATTGATTAACAAACCGGAATTAGTGCTTGCGGATGAACCAGGGTCTGCATTGGATGTGACTGTACAAGAGCAGACCTTACACCTAATGAGAGATTTAACCAAAGAAGTGGGCGCTGCGGTTTTGATAATTACACATAATTTAGGGGTAGTTAGAGAATTTGCACAAAGAGTGTATGTTATGTACGCCGGCTCTATAGTAGAGGAAGCAACTGTTGAAGATTTGTTTAACAGGCCTAAACATCCTTACACCCAGGCTCTCATAAATGCAGTACCAAAACTAACAGGAGGTGATCTACCTACTGCGATTGAAGGTGTGGTTCCAGACTATATTAACCCTCCAAAAGGATGCAGATTCCATACTCGATGTCCCTTAGCTGAAGAAAGATGTCGTTACCCACAGAAAATGATCAATGTTAGTAGCAATCATAGGGTTGCTTGTTTTTTAGCCACCCAGGAAAGCGAGGTTTAGATACCTAAGAAAGTTATGAATAATAATAGATACCTAGCTATTAACGATTTAACTAAACATTATCGCGTGCATCAAACCATTGTAAAGGCACTAGATGGAGTGAACCTGGACATTAGGAGAGGGGATTGTGTTGGCATCGTAGGTGAATCTGGGTCAGGCAAAACAACATTAGCGAAGTTACTTTTGGGCGTGGAACCAGCAACCACTGGTAGTATAACCTTCAACGGGATTGATTTGCCCTTAAAACGGAACAGGTCGTTACGAAAGAAAATTCAAGTGGTGCAACAAAATCCAATGCTGACTTTGAACCCAAAGAGGACAATCAAACAGACGGTAGGATTACCACTACGTATTTATGGATTCAATGGGGCGAAGACGCTAACGCAGAAAGTAGGAGATTTATTAGACACCGTAGGTCTTGCGCGTGAGCTTATGGATCGATATCCATCCGCTCTATCGGGTGGTCAACGTCAAAGAGCTGCATTAGCGCGAGCTTTAGCCGCAGAACCAGAAGTTATTATTTTGGACGAACCTACATCAGCTCTGGATGTATCTGTGCAAGCTCGAATCCTTTCTCTACTCAAAGATTTACAAAAAAAGTTTTCGTTAACCTTTCTATTTATTACCCATGATTTAAGTGTTATCCGAAATATGGCATCATCCATAGCCGTGATGTATAGAGGTCGAATAATTGAAGCAGGACAAACAGATTCTCTATTTAAATCTCCAAAGCACCATTATACAGCCATGCTGTTATCATCAGTTCCTGTGGTGTCACTCGAAGAACAAAATGCAAAGCCTCAATGGTCTTGGACACGAACTTTGTTTGAAGGTGAGGAAAGGTTTTCCGGCGGCTGTAGTTTTGC
>CAYFJI010000069.1:0-10229 GCA_964343365.1 uncultured Acidiferrobacteraceae bacterium | reverse complement strand
TCCAACGTCAAATGATTTGTTAATTGATGAAAGAGGTGTGATGTGGGTGCAGATCACAACTTATGGAACAGGCGGTCACGCCGGTGATCCAAGCTCTGCCGACAATGCGATTGACCGTTTAGTTCGAATTTTATGGTTGCTCGAAACAAAATTGTTCCACAAACTTTCAATTCGAAAGAAGGGAAAAATCTCATCCACGGTGAACGTCGGAAAAATACAGGGAGGAACTAATACCAACGTAGTTCCTCAACAAGCTATAGCAGAAATCGACCGAAGATTACTTCCCAGTGAAGACGTTAATGAGGCATTAAATGAAATTCAGGAGGTGCTGGATCAGTCTGGAGAGCCTCAAGACAGCTATCAGCTTGAACTTCTTGTTGGAACAAATGGCTTTGAAGGCAAGTCTACAGGTCCTGGAGTTAGAGCTTTTTCTAAAGCAATTGCTACAAAACTAGATAGAAAACCTCGATTCTTGACACCAATAGGAGCCTTTGATGGGAGGCACTTTTCTGGAGATAAGATCGAGATCTTGAACACTGGACCGGGTCAAAGTTCTGAAGGGCATGCGCCGAATGAGTCGATTCAGATTGCTGAATTGGTAGATGCAGCAGCGATACACATTGGTGCTGTCGAATCGCTTGTTGGACTTAACAGCTAACCTTTCAATATACTTTCAAAATGGGCGAAGGGGTTAATATTTTAGCGTTGCCCGCTGTTGCTTTGCATGCCTACAGATCAGTATTCTCATGAACAAATTGAAAAAAAATGTAGATAATTACCCGAATTGGCTTAATCGTGATCGCTTAACTAATGAGGTCAAGTTAGTTCATTTCCTATTTGATGATAAGCCTTATGTTGGGCGTGATGGAGAGTCCGTAGCCGCTGCATTAATTGCTTCGGGCCTTAAATCTTTCCGAAAAAGTCGTGATGATCAGCCGAGAGGAATTTACTGTGGAATGGGTACTTGTTTTGAGTGCTTGGTCACCATAGATGGACATTCGTCGCAACGGGCGTGTCTTGCATCTGTTAAAGATGGTATGACTGTTACTAGTCAGAATTACGCTCCCTCGATTTGCTCGACTGAGGATACCGTGGTAGAAAGATGTGACGAAAGTGATCGTTTTCCAGAGAGTTGCGAATTGGTGGTAATTGGTGCAGGACCAGGCGGACTTGCAAGCGCTATTTCTGCTGCACGAGCAGGTGTGGAGACTATAGTTTTAGATGAAAGGGTGTTGCCTGGAGGTCAGTATTTCAAACAACTCGCAATCAACAGCAGTTCAATACAAAAAAAGACATTAGATGGGCAGGCCGAAGAGGGGAGATCTCTGATAGACATTTGTCGGACTCTAGATGTATCAATCTATAGTACGACAATGGTGTGGAGTGTAGTTAAGAATAAAGATAGTTTTGAAGTGAAAGTTGTCCGAAACAGGAAAAACTATGACATAGTCGCCAAACAAATAATCGTTGCAACAGGCGCCTACGAAAAACCTTTTCCTGTTCCGGGTTGGACATTACCAGGATTTATGACGACTGGCGCGGTTCAGACTTTGATACGAGCATACAGAGTGAAGCCGGGATCAAAGGTGCTTATATGTGGTAATGGACCATTAAATCTTCAGGTAGCGTCAGAATTGGTAAAAGAGGGAGTAACGGTAGTAGCAGTAGTCGAAATAGCACGACCTCATAGATGGTGCAATTTAAGTGCGTTGCTTAAATCTTTCATTAGGTCGCCCGCTTTAATGTTGAAGGGGTTGGTTTACATAGCGAAACTAAGGTTTGCTAGGGTGCCAATGCTGTATGACCATGTGTTAGTGGATGCGCAGGGTAGTGATTGTGTGGAGAGTGCTCGAGTAGTCGCTATCAATCCAAATGGTGAAACTATCCGTGGTACCGAAAAGAAATTTGACGTTGATACAGTCTGTGTGGGATATGGATTTACGCCGAATACAGAAATAACTAAACTATTGCGTTGTAGCCATGACTATAAGAGGGAGATTGATAGTCTAGTAGTGGCACGGCAGGCTAATGGCGCTACAAGTTGTCCCGGTGTTTTTTCTGTAGGAGACTCTGGAGAGGTGTTGGGATCACAATTTGCCTTGGCGCAGGGAACATTAGCAGGAGCCTCTGTTGCCAGGAATCTTAAAAAAGGAAATGATGATCCACGTGAAATTAAGTTAGCCAAGCGGAATACTACTTCACACTTAGAATTTCAGCACGCCCTATGGACACTTTTTAGTAGCCCAAAGACTGAAAATCATCTTTTTTCACGTGGCGACGTAATTATATGTCGGTGCGAAGATATCACTAGTTTCAAAGTTATGAACGCTATCAAAGCTGGCGCCACTGATGTTGCTTCGGTGAAAAAGATGACTCGCGTCGGAATGGGTCGCTGTCAGGGTCGTTACTGTGGGTCATCCGTAGTAAAACTTTTGGAGTATCATGAGAAAAAAATACCAGATCAGTTTTCTTGGTTTGCTCCTCAAAGTCCAGTCAAACCACTTCCGGTGGGAAGCATTGCACAAGTAAAAACGGAGTGGAGCGCAGAAACAGAGGGTTTTGAAACAGCCAGATTAGCTGAAAAGTCATCCTTTTTTTCTGCAAATTCTAGTTTGGCAGAGAGCGAAATAGCTATTATAGGTGCCGGCATTCTTGGTACTTGTACGGCTGATGCTTTGGCATCCAGTGGTAAGGACGTGATTCTTATTGATCGAGGAGAACCAAATGGCGAGGCTTCTGGAAACAACGCCGGAAGCTTACATGTTCAACTATTGGCGTATGATTTTTCTATGGACTCTGCGACCCAACTAACGCCAGCGTGCCAAGTTCTTCCTCTGCAGAAGGAATCTACGAAATTATGGTGTGAATTAGAAAAAAAATTGAATCAAGATCTCGGCATAAAAATATCAGGAGGTCTCATGGTTGCCGAAAATACAGATCAGATTCGGCGTCTTGAAAGTAAGACCGCAATGGAGCGCAGCTTAGGAATTGATGTTGATCTCATTTCTAGGACAGATTTAATGGATCGGGCTCCATATTTGTCTGAGAAAATGATTGGTGGTGCATGGTGTCCTGAGGAGGGCAAGATCAATCCAATGTATGCAACACCGGCTGTTCTGAATACGTGTTTCTCGCATGGTGTCAGGCTTTTCAAGCAAACCAATGTGTTGGAAATAATTAAGAACCATGACTGTTTTGAGATCAAAACATCTAAAGGAAATATCAAGACAGGTCAAATTGTTAATGCTGCTGGAGGTTGGTCTGCTCTAATCGCCAAAATGGTTGGTATTGCATTACCGGCGAGACCGCACCCCATACAGATGATAGTCACTGAACCCGTGGCTCATTTTGCGGATCAATTGTTAGCATATGCAGATCGACACCTTACTCTAAAGCAAGTGGCTAATGGTAACTTCATTATTGGCGGTGGTTGGCGAGCCAGTCTAGATTCCGAGACTAAACGTCCAGTAGTCCTGAAAGAAAGCCTTGAAGGCAATCTTTGGGTTGCTAAACAAGTCATTCCAAAGCTTAATGAGATTCAAGTCATTAGATCTTGGGCCGCTATGAACGTAAGTGTTGATGGCGCACCTATATTGGGTGAGTCAAAGCAGGTTCCGGGTTTTTATAATTTAGTTAGTGTGAACGGTGTTACCTTAGGTCCTCTGCTAGGTCAGATGACAGCAGAATCTGTTTTGACAAAAAAGCAAGTGCCAGGTATCAGCCCTTTTACATTAGACAGATTTTGATTATGATTATGTCGACGGGTTACTAATTGAACGCAATGGTAAAACAAGGCAAAGCAGATATTATCAAAAATTTGTTTGAATAGATTCTGGGAGAATTTTATAGTTAACTCTTATCTCGCCTTCTGCGTGGTCATAAAGAGCTCCCCTATATTTCTTAGATAGGTGATCTATCGTCTCCTTCGCTCCTTGTTCTGTAATTTCCGTTACTTTTCCTCTAATTTGTATGTATCGGTAGGGGTCGTCGGGATCGGAAATTGCTAATGCTACATTGGGCGATCGACGCATCGCTTTATCTTTGACGCGGCCCAGAGCGCTATTGATAATGATGTGTGCACCATCGTAGTCGAACCATAAAGGTGTGCACTGCGGTTTTCCATTTTTTAAAACCAGCGCTAGATGTGCAAAAGATTTTTTATCCCATGATAGCAGTTCTAATGCAGATTCAGGAACATTCATATTTATTTCTCCGTGGTGGTCTACTGTTTGTAGAAGTTTGGTTATCTACTTTCGATTGATTATTTTTTTCGCGAGGGGGGGTATTCCTTCAATAGTGATTCGATGGATAGTTCGTTTTTCGACATCATAATTAAAGTCAGTCGCTTTATGCATGGCAGCTAGATTATCTGTTGCTAGGATGTCACCTAAACGCCATTTGTGACGGTGAATGAAACGGTCATTAAGTACAAAATCTTTCATTTGCTTTTGTAATTCAATACCTTCTTTAGGCGGAAGGCCAATTAAGCAAGCTCCAGGGTTAAAAAACTCATACAGCGCTCCTGGATATAAGAAAGGACGGGATGTTTCCGGATGTTGGCCCACAAGAGGGTGCTCAACATCTGGAGTACTGGAACATTCTTCTCGGGAAAGAGGTGCTCTATCTGGAAATGTATAGGGCCATCCAGTTGTCCAACTGTGATGTATCAAAAGTCCGTCAAGTTTATTTCTAAGAGCTGTTGGCATGGCGTCATACACTTCATAGTTATTCAGTATAAGAGTATCGCCACCTTGGCGTGGCAGTTCTCTAGCCAGAAGAAAGGTAGTTTTAGCAGGATTCACTGTGTAATATAAATCACTATGCCAATATCGCCCAGCCTTATTCAATCCGGTGGGTTTTCCATCCCTGTTTTCTACATTTGAGATCACATAGATTTCGGGGTATCCAGGGAGAGTGTATTTAGGTGCTATGGTTTCTTCGACATCTAGTTTAGAATATTTTTTTTGATGGCTTGTAGCCGGAACCCCTGAAAGTATTTTTCCAAATCGTCGGCAAAAAGCAATGTACGAGTCTGAGCTTATGTGATGTTGATCTGTGATAATGATGTTAGGCCATTTTAGATACACCGAATAAATATCTTGAAATAATGATTCAGTTGGTTCGTGTGAAAGATCTAGACCTCGAATAATAGCCCCTGATTTTTTTGGTAGTATCTCAATTTCCATATAGTTAGATCAGCACTGTTTCAGGCAACATCATTTTTTGGATTTTGTGACACCATCTTTTCGAAACTTTTTGTGTTTGATTTAGCATGATCAATTCCTTAAGTAATGTACTATGATCCTATTTAATCCCATTAAAATCAACAGAATCTGCATGGATTGATTTTTCTTTTAGCATTTCTATCATTTGATAAAAGCCTGCTTTTCGAATCATGGAAAACAACTGTTGCAGTCCTAATTCTTCAATATTCTTGACAACCATTTCAGTTGACATATCCTTTGGCAAGTTATTGAATATATCCGTAAGTATGTATGCATAACCGCCTGTAATTGGAGTATTGCTCCATGCTTTTAAGAGCCCGTTTTCCAGTCCAACAAAAAGTTCTGATTGGCATTGAGTTACCCGATTCTCTTTCGTTCGATTTTTTTCTGAGAGTGGATCATTTTTTAATTTTTTTCCTAATGATATGAGCCATCTATACACTTCATATGAACTAATAGAATTTAGTGCAACTATTTGTTCACGATATTCAGTAATTTTGTCAGTATTTTCTTTGGGTACATTCACCGATTTATTCCATATTTCTAAAGTTCAGTTTCGGATATTATCCTAGGCGGTGCTCGGAATAAACATATCCAATAACAGAAAAGATTTTGCTAAAGCGTGACAACTGTCGCTTGGATGCCATAATGAGTTTACTGGCAGTAGATATTCTCAATAGGCGAATAATACAATGATTTTAAGATTATTTTTCCTAATTAATCCCAAAGAACGCAAATCTTTACTTCATAATGGTATTCGAAATGTTTTGTTATTTATTGAGTTCGAATATCGATCAGCCTAAATTGGTATGAGGAATGTTGCTATTGGTATAAATTACTGTTAAAACCTAAATCTACCCCTGAAGATCGGGCAGTAATTTTCATAGATATAGATGATAAAGCCCGCGGTTTCCGACAAATTATTTGAAAGGCATAATTTCTATTATCTAATTGGATCACTATATTTTCTGGTAATCGATGAGACGACCGAGGTTGATGATGAGACTGGGCGCGCTTTCCAAGAGTATTTTTCTTTGTCTTTTTTTTATTGGCTCTATTCAAGGCTCCAAAGCTGAGACAATTAGCTTTAGAGGAGGCAAATATAGTGGTGAAATTATTCGCGGGCTTCCTGATGGAGAGGGTACTTGGGTAATGGATAATGGTGATGTCTATTCTGGAAATTTTGTCGCAGGAGTTCCCCTAGATGGAAATGGTAGATTTCATCAGAGGAATGGAACCATTTATGAGGGATCGTTTCTTTATGGCATACCTCATGGGCAAGGTCGCCTTAATCTATTAGATGGTTCTGTTTATACAGGGGCATTTGACTTCGGAAAATGGACTGGTCAAGGATCATTGGTTTTGTTAGATGGGTCGAGTTATATCGGTGCATGGCATCAAGGGCAACATCATGGAAAAGGAATATTAACTTTAAGTAGTGGCTATTTATTTGATGGTACTTGGATGATGGGTAAGAAGCATGGAAGAGGGCGCGAGGAAATCAGAACATTTAGTGATACGATAGAGTATGAAGGAACTTTCCGAGATGGCGAAAGAAATGGTTATGGCATCCGTGTATCTAATGATTGGAAATATATAGGTGAGTGGTATGATGGAAATCGGCAAGGTTACGGCACTACCATTTTTAGGAACGGCTTCGCTTATGTAGGCTCATATGCTGAGAATCAGAGATCGGGACAAGGAACTTTATTTTATCCAGATGGATCTACCGTTGTCGGCAGTTTTCAACGTGGCAGACCATTGAATGGCGAGCATATTAATGGTGATGTATTCGTGGGAGTCTACGAAAATGGCATCTACGAGCATATAGAGGAGTAATTAAGGTTCCAATATATAGAGGTATATTATTTAGTTCTCGAATGGGTCAGTGATAGCTATCGTAAGACCTTCTTTTTGAATATTAAGGAATAGCCACTTGTTGTCAGGCGAGAAGCATAGACCAGCAATTTCACTGGCTCCTTGATTAAGGATGTTTTCCGCAAATTGGTATAGATGACCATTAGGCTGAATTACCCATATACCATTAGATCCCTTTCCACTGTCTTCTGCAAGAAAAACTATTGCAGCAAGAGTGATTTTTACGCCAAAACATAAATCAAAATATACATTCCGCTATTCATAAAGTTCACCAGAAATAAGATTCACAGTGTTTACAAATTCGTCTTCGACGGAACTCTCAAATACGGAATATGAAGTCCACATTAGGTCATCGTTCATATAAGTTTCTAGTCGTCCATCATCCATCAAAAATCCAGTAAATCCATTTTTTGAAAATGACATAAGGATAGTGGGGCCATTCAAGTTGAAATTTAAAGTTTCCATAGCAAAAAATCTCCATTGGTGAGTTAAGCATATGGTAACTTTACAGTTGTCAGAGGCTCATCAGATGAGATTCTCAGATTCCAATCGAGATATAACTTTTAGCTATACGGTCAACGGCAATCATCATTGCAGCTGTTCGCAAATCAGGGATATTTTCGTTTTGATTCCAAAGAGTAGTGATGGCATTATAACCTTCCCGCATGGTGTCTTCTAAGCCTGACCTAACCAAATTGATTTCTGTCGCTCCGCTTAAAACTGAGTCGCGCAAATCTGGAGGAAACGATTTTTCCTGTAATTTTTCTATTCCTTGAATAAGTGATTCAAATTGACTTTCTAATTGACGGCGTTGCATTCGTCCAAATCGTATGTGAGTCAGATTTTTTATCCACTCAAAATAACTTACCGTTACGCCTCCAGCGTTTGCACAGAAATCTGGAATAATTATCACCCCGCGTTGTCGCAAAATTTCATCACCACTTGATGTAATGGGGCCATTAGCTGCTTCGACAATTAGTGGTGCTTTAATTAGGGACGCATTTTCATCATTAATTACCCCTTCCATGGCGGCAGGTATTAAAATATCTGCATCAGCTTCTAGCATTTCAGGTCCGCTAGAAGTGAAACCAGGATAATCTCTAATACTACTCGTGTTTTGTATATGAAGGTATAGCTTCGAAATATCTATCCCATTTTCATTAATAATCGCACCATCCTTTTCAAGCACATGAGTGATGCGACAACCATCTTGTTGGCTCAAAAACAAAGCTGCATGGTAGCCTACATTACCTAATCCTTGAATAATAATTCTTTGATCAGAAAGTTTAGATGTGAGACCTGTTTTTTTTACATCTTCCTTATGTCGGAAGAATTCCTGAAGTGTATATTGAACTCCGCGTCCAGTTGCTTCAGTTCTACCTGCTATACCACCTCTTCCTAGCGGCTTTCCAGTGACACAAGCCCATGCATTCAAATTGGTAGGATTTAGCTTTTTATATTCGTCCGCCATCCACGCCATTTCACGTTCACCCGTTCCAACATCAGGTGCAGGCACATTTTGCGAAGGGCTAATTAGATCACGTTTTGCTAATTCTTGAGTAAATCGACGGGTAATTTTTTCAAGTTCTTTATCTGTCCAATCATTTGGATCAATGGCGAGAGCGCCCTTTGCTCCACCGAAAGGGATATCCATAAGAGCACATTTATAGGTCATGAGTGACGCTAAAGCTTCGACTTCGTTTTGATTGGCATATGACGCATAACGTATACCACCTTTTACTGGCTCTAAATGTTCCGAATGTACAGACCGATACCCTGTGAAGGTCTGCATCTGATTTCTTAGTCTCACTCCGAAACGGACCACGTATGTTGAGTTTGTGACTTTAATTTTTTTCGCCAGATCATCAGAAAGACCTAGTAGTTCAGATGCTCGATCAAAATTTTCTTCAACTGATTGAAGAAAAGCGATACTTTTTTTATTCATAATCGAAATAAGAAGATTGAATTTTTTTCGAAGTATCAATTCTATTTGTTTATCGCCCATAAGGATAGGCTAGATACAAAAGAATAATGTGTTATTGAAATGCAATAATAACTCGAAAAATAGGTACTTTAAAGATTAAAATTCTATCTAAGGTACTCAGACAATCTGTGGAAAGCATACTTACCAATTTTCGATTTTGACATGAATATCTATGCATGAACTTGGGTGCAATAAAACAATATCGAAATATTCACTATAACTCTTTTGTTTACGGAGGTAGTTTTAGAAAATGACAGTTTTTAGATGGTTTGAATCTCGATTAAATCCCTATCCAGAAGAAGAGCCTGGTATCCCTCCATCTGGTATTTTTTTATTTTGTTGGCATTACACTAAATCTGCATGGAGATGGTTAATTTTTATGTCTTGTTTAACCGCATTAATTTCTGCAGGTGAAGTTTATTTATTTGGTTTTTTGGGGAATGTAGTTGATTGGCTTGCTACTAGCAAAAAAGAAGGATTTATAAATCGAGAAGGACAACGATTATTGTGGATGGGTATTGTTTTATTGGTATTACTTCCATTAATTACTCTTCTTCATGCATTGTTGGTTCACCAAACATTGTTAGGAAATTATCCAATGATTGCGCGTTGGCAAATGCATCGCTATCTCTTGAAGCAGAGTATGAATTTCTTTGCAAACGAGTTTGCCGGACGTGTCGTTACGAAAGTAATGCAGACGTCTCTTGCAGTGCGAGAAAGCGTCATGAAACTGCTAGATGTCTTCGTGTATGTTGTAGTTTTCTTCATATCAATGATCATATTGTTGGCGGCATCCGACTGGCGTCTTGCGTTACCATTGTTTCTCTGGGCAATAATATATTTTTCTATCATCAGGTTTTTTCTTCCGCGATTAAAAAGATTTTCTAAAGATCAGGCTGATGCTCGATCATTGATGACTGGTAGGGTTGTTGACAGTTATACGAATATTTCTACGGTGAAATTATTTTCTCATGCGGGACGGGAAGCAATTTACGCCAAAGAAGGAATGGATTCTTTTTTGTTGACGGTCCATAGACAAATGAGATTGGTCACAGGATTGGTCAGTAGCATTTATTTTCTTAACTCGTTGGTAGTCTTTAGTGTTGCGGGAGTAGCAATTTGGCTCTGGTTAGATAATGCTG
>CAYFJI010000068.1:0-10267 GCA_964343365.1 uncultured Acidiferrobacteraceae bacterium | reverse complement strand
AGAAGATCTGTCCCCACTGTGTGAAAATCACGTGTCTTTTTTCAGGTAGGGATTAAGGTATGGCCATAAAAGCAATCGCTTTTCTTATTCTTGGAGTTTTTTGTATTTCCGTAAATGACACGATTATCAAGTTGTTAAGTAGCTCTTATGCACTTCATCAACTAGTTTTAATTCGGTCTGTTTTGAGTCTTGTGATTATCATGCTCGGAATTTTTATCTGGAAAGATATGAAATCACTGCACACCAATAAACTCACTATGCACGCCCTTAGAGGGCTTTTGATTGTACTTGCCAATGTTTTGTTTTTTGCTGGACTAGCAAGCTTGCCATTGGCAGAAGCATCGGCCGTCGTTTTTATTTCACCAGTGTTAGTAACATTATTTTCACACTATTTCCTTATGGAGCGCATCGACGTATGGCGATGGATGGCCGTGATGATAGGACTAACTGGTATGATTTGTGTAGTGCAGCCTTTTGGGGTTCGTGTTGAAATTGCGTATTTGTGGCCCTTCGGGGCAGCATTATGCTATGCCGGTTTTACTATTAGCACCCGATTCTTAGCAGAGACAGATAGTGTAGCAAGCTTGGCGGTTTATTCAACGGTAGCTTTCGTACTGGCGAGCGCTTTGATGGGGTTTATTTTTGGCTCTGGAAGTTTCTCAAATGTCGAAAATCCAAACCTTGAATTCATTGTGCGGGCATGGCGCTGGCCAGACGGGGATGACATTTCCCCCATTCTTGCGCTTGGCTGCCTGGCAGCTGTTATAGCCCTCTCAATGGCAGCAGCTTACAGGTTAGGAGAGGCTTCTTTTCTTGCCCCGTTTGAATATGTGAATCTTCCATTTGTTTTATTATGGGGACTGTTGGTATTTGGTGATTTTCCAAATGGCCTTGGGCTGTTAGGAATAGTGCTGATCATCATCGGGGGATTAATCATAATGTTTAGTCAACGAGCCCGAACATGAAATAGACTAGTTGACAGCAGAACGATAAAGGCAAAAAATTACCGAACAATGCAAATTGACCTATTGTTTTCGGGTCACTTTCATCTTCCAGCATTTCCACACAATAAGTAAATACTCTGAAAGAGTCTCATTGATTTTCCATTTAGATTTACCCAGATTTCTGTTGTACCAACTGTTTGGTGTTACAGTGTAAGTGTAGTTTTTTACAATAGCCTTTAGGGGTAGCTCGACTGTTAGGTTAAAGCCAGAAGATTCGAGTGGATGTAGGTCGTCTATGACATGACGACTGTATAATTTAAAGGCATTAGAAACGTCCTTATATCTTATAAGAAATAGAGCCCTAATCAAATTATTGCCTAAACGATTGATAAAAAGTTTAGGCCAAGGATATTCAACGACTATACTGTTTTCAGCAAAACGGTCACCAAAGACGCAATCATAGCCTTCACACCATTTTCTATAAAAACTAATTAGATCTTTTGGGTCATCGGAGCCATCGGCCATTACAATGGCGACACATCGTCCGTGATATTCGTTGAGACCATATTTAACTGCTTGTCCAAACCCTCGAGATGTCAGATTATCGATGTATCGAACACTCGGCAATTCGTGAGAAAGTTGAATCAATAAATTTTTTGTATTGTCTGTTGAGTTGTCATTTACGATCAGAACTTCATGGTTAATCTGTTGAGTTGTGAGTATTCGTGCAAAATTTCGAATGGTTTTTTCGATAACTTTTTCTTCATTATGTGCAGGTATCAACACTGAGAGTTCAATGGGGTCATCTGAATCCTTTTGAGGAAAAGCATTTAGGTCAGAATTTTTCATCATTCAGAAAAATTTGGTCATAAATTAAGTCGTCGAGATAAGCCGTTAATCACATCTTCGACAATGCTCTCTATGTTGTGGGTAAGCTTCCAGTTTGGATAGTGTTTTCGATACTTTGATATGTCCCCCACCCACCAAATATGATCTCCCATTCTATTTTTTTCACTATAAGACCATTTTAATTTTCGTTCGGTTTTTTTTTCCACAATAGAAATAGCTTCTAACATTGAGCAGTTAATATCTCGACCTCCACCAATATTGTAAACCTCGCCTGACCGAGGATTTTCAAAGAAATGCCAGAATGCGTTAACCAGGTCTAAAGAATGAATATTGTCTCTTACTTGTTTGCCTGAGTACCCAAAAATGGTGTAGGGAGTGTCAGTTAAGGCACACTTAACAAGATAAGCAAGAAATCCATGGAGTTCTGCGCCTGAATGTCCAGGGCCAGTCAAGCAACCGCCACGAAAACATACCGTTTTGATTCCAAAATATTTACCATATTCTTGTACTAATACATCGCTCGCTAGTTTTGAAGTGCCGAACAGGCTATGCAAGGATGAATCAATGCTCATCGACTCATCGATACCATTTTCAAAAAAAGGATGATCCGCTGATATTTCCCAACGTGTTTCAAGTTCTCTCAAAGGCAATCGATTGGGCGTATCCCCATAAACTTTATTAGTACTTGTAAAGATGAAAACAGCATTATTGCAATATTTTCGGGTAAGCTCCAGGAGATTCAGTGTGCCATTCGCATTTACGGTAAAGTCAGTCAGTGGCTCTTTTGCTGCCCAATCATGCGAAGGTTGGGCTGCGGTATGGATAATCAGTTTTATTGTGTCACCATAATCCTGAAACTGTTTTTCTAATGCTTCATAGTTTCTTATATCGATATTTTTGTGTTGATATAAGTTTCCTAGTTCACTTTCAAGTTGTTTCCGACTCCAGTCGGTACTTGAGTCGTTGCCAAAGAAGTAACTTCGAAGATCGTTATCAATGCCCAATACCTTCATATTTTTACCAACACAAAATCTAACTGCTTCTGCTCCTATGAGGCCAGCTGATCCGGTTATGAGCGTGTCCATGATGTTAGTACTTAATAATCTACAAAATATTTTTTATAAAAATGGGTCGAAGTAAATTTTCGTATTTAGTAAGCCAATTCATTATGTCGTCTAAAATAAAGTTTAGACTCTTTTTTGGTTGCCAGTCAAAAACCCCATTTACTAGTGAATTATCTGTTACATAGTACGGAATGTCGGCTTTGGTTGTCTTTGGATCTGATACAATTTTTATTGTTTTATTTGTTCTTTCTTTGCAGAGATCAGACAATTCAGCGAGAGAAATAGAGCGAGCGTAACCGCCTCCAACATTGAACGTACTATTTTTGGTTTTTTCAAATGTGATCATTTGTCTTCTTAGTAATGCGTAGAGATCAGAGACATGGAGAACATCACGGACTTGATGTCCATTTCCTCCGAATCCAATATACTTGAGTTGACCGCCAAATTTATGCATTGCGGCCCATAAAGAAAAAAAACCTTGATCGATACGGCCCATTTGCCATGGACCACTCAGAACGCCGCATCGATTAATGATTACTCGTAAATCATAAAGTTCAGCATACTCAAGAAGTAGCAATTCAGAAGCAAGCTTGGTGGCTCCATAAAGAGACCGAAACCCGTCTATTGGGAAGTCGGTGGAGATTCCGCTATAACTCCAGCCAGGCCCAGAGGACGAACGAGAAATTGAAAATCTTTTTTCAATGATTTCTACAGGTAGAGATTGTAGTTTAGCTATAGGGTAGACTCGACTGGTAGACAAAAAAATTATATCGGCATCCTGGCGACGTGCTGCTTGTAAACAGTTAATTGTGCCTACCAGATTAGTGTTTAATACATAGCTTGGATCAGAATTGTACCCCGCATGGACAGAGGCCTCTGCTGAGCAGTCTAAAATAAGGTCGAAACTTGGAATGTCCTTAAGATCTTCTTTATTCCGAATATCTCCATGCTGAAACTCAACTCCGTAAGAACGAAGGCGATCCAAGTTCAATTCGGATCCCCGCCGCCTTAAGTTGTCTAATGCGATCACTCTGGTATTTTCTAAATCTTCTTTAAGCGCGATACTAATACTCGATCCAACGAAACCCGCTCCACCAGTGATTAAGATGCTTCTATGGCTTGTCAATGCTAAAGTCCAAATGAAAACTGACGTTTTTAGCCCTTTGATTTGAGTTCTTCGAGCTTGGATATTGGATGGATTGCAATTGGGGCATGGTATTTCTTAGATTTTAATTGGCAGAAATGCTGTGATTTTGACACATTTTATTGTTATTGGCGAGTTTTGTTGCCAGAATAGAAGAGTTAGCATTTCATTACAAATGGTAATACAGGTAGCCAATATTTCTTTCGGTCAATGCTTCAGAAATTTGACATCTTCGATATGTTGACTGACGGTCTTGATTGAATTGATTTATTGGTTTGCAAGAATTGATGATGACCAAAAAAATTTCCAATGATCATGTTGGGCAATCAACCAATGAAGAGGATAATCCCCTGGAAACTGGAAATTCGGAAAGTTCCAAAAAAAATGAACGAGTAAGAGATGCCAGCCGAGGCTTATTTTTTATTCTTGTAATTTTCTCGATACTCATAGGTCTTGGATCTGTTGTTGCTAGTGGATACTTGTGGTATTCATTTAATGTAAAAAATCGGTTGGAGCTGGGAAAGGCTATAACCCGAGCTGAAATGATTGCAGAGGAGTTCGGATCATTTAAATCGCAGCAGAAAGATCTTCTGACTGAACAACTTAAGATTATTCAGAAGATAAATGACAATAACCAAGGTTTTGAGAAAAAAATCTTCTCTCTCGAACAAAATTTTGAATCCTCAACAACTCAATTGGGCGCTAGTCAGACAAAAATAAAAGATCAATTGAAGTCGGAGATTGATATATTGGCTAAATCAATGGAATCAGCGCAGAGAGAACTGATTCGAACTACCGACGATTGGATCCTAGAAGATATTTTACAATTACTCCATCTCGCAAATGAACAACTAATATTAGTGGGAGATGTATCTTCGGCAACAAAAGCTTTAGAGCTCGCTGAAGAAAGAATTGCTGAACTATCTGATCCTGCGCTTCTGAATTTGCGACGACAACTGAATTCAGATATTAGTAATTTAAAAAATAGTTCAATTTTAGATATCAGTAGTATTGTATTGAAGTTATCGATGTTAGAACAGGGTGTTGCAAATCTAAAGCTCTTAGGAGAGGTAGAATTGAGTTTGCGTTCTTCAGAAAATTATGAGGAAGCAGACATGATTAAAAAACCTGAAAATTTAGATGAGTCAAAGAATAGCTTAACGGTATTTGGGCTCACGCTAATCAATGATTTAAGCAGTTTAGTTAGAATTCGTAATGTTGAAAAGACACAAAGCCCTGATGTGACTCCTCAACTACGTTTTTATGCCTATGAAAGTGTTCGTATTCCTCTGATTGTTGCGCAACTTTCATTACTTCGTCGCCTTCCAGGCGTTTATCAAAATAGTCTTACTCAGGCAAGCAGAGCTTTGCAGAAAAATTTTGATGGTGATACATCAGCGGTTATAGAGTTTGAAGCAGATTTGGTTTCGCTCAGAAAAATAAAGATGGAAGAGGAATATCCAGACCTATCGAGAGCGCTGGATATTTTGCGCGATTTACTGCATCGACGGAGCGGTACAGATTGATTACGTCTATTTTACTGCTACTACTATTTTTAGCAGCTATTATTTTAGTACAGACGGCTATTGATGATCCGGGTTATGTGTTAATTTCTAGAGCTCCACATGAGATAGAAGTTTCACTATCGCTTTTTGTATTAGCGATATTTATATTAATTATATTGTCATACGTTGTTTTGAGATTGACGATTCGTTTGTTGCAGGCGCCAAGAGATATTGGGCGTTGGCATGGTCGTCGAAATGCTCAGTTAGCTAACAAAGCAACTTTAGACGGATACGCACGTTTAATAGAAGGGGATTGGCAAGCGGCAGAGAAAACTTTAACCGCGAGACTAATTTATAGTACTACTCCTTTACTCGATTATCTTGGTGCAGCATATGCTGCCCAACAGCAAGGAAATGCCACTGCAAGAGATGATTATTTGGGCCGCGCGCGAGCTCTAGATCCAGCGCATGGCCAGGCTATCGAAATTACTCGAGCTCGATTATTGGAGCGAGACGGGCAAATGGATGATGCTAGAGATGTGCTCGAACACCTCTATCAGGAAGGATCAAAAAGTAGTGCATCCCAGGGAATGCTGGTCAGCTTATTACGTTTGCAAGAGGATTGGCAAACGTTGGAAAAGATCTTGCCAGACCTGAAGAATAGCGCACTACTGCCGAAAACAGAACTAGAGACGGCGTGGTGCGAAGTAAAATGCCATCAATTAGGAGAAAAATCAGATGATGACGGCTCAAATGCGATTAATGTTTGGGCTGGTTTGTCACGAAAAGATAAAAGGAATCCGTTATTGCTAGAGGCTTATTGTCGGAGATTAATGGATACTGGTAAAGAGTCTTTGGCAGAAAAACTTCTACGCAAACGGTTAATAAGGCAATGGGATAAAAATCTGGTACAACTTTATGGCATGATTAGGACTAATGAGCCGCTCGAGCTAATACAAGTTGCAGAAGGATGGATGAAAACTCATTCTGAAGATCCGGATTTATTGATAGCTTTGGCTCGTCTATACTTGCATGTTGGCAATAAAGATCGTTCTCGCTCCCTACTGACGGAAGCTTCTCGTTGTGGCGGAGGAGAAGAATCCCATTTTGAGCTTGGGCTTTTGCTTGAAGCTGCTGGAGAGAGCGATAGTGCATTGCAAGCCTATCGTCGTGGTTTGGAAAGACCAAATAATGATTTGCCACGCCTAAGAAAATTTCCACTAGGGGAAATCTTGCCTCTAGTGCCTGGCTCGCGTGAACCCAAATAGAATACAATGTTGAATTACATTTAATTATTTTTAAATGATTAAAACGATATCCACTTAATTTATGGTATATGCCAGAGTTACCTGAAGTAGAAACCACTTTACGCGGTATTGAACCCTTTATAAGTCGGAAGGTGATTGCGCATGTACTGATACGGGAAAGAAAGTTACGATGGCCTGTGTCACCTGGTTTAGCATCTAAGATAATTGGGGAGAAGATTCTAGGTGTTAGGCGTCGATCAAAGTATATACTGATTATTTTTCGGCATGGCGCGATATTGATTCACTTAGGAATGTCAGGACACCTTCGTATCTTTCCAGCAAATCAATCAGTGCAAAAGCACGATCATATAGATTTGGTTCTAACAAACGACAAGTTATTACGCTTCCATGATCCACGACGTTTTGGTTGTTTTTTGTGGGTAGAGGGTGATCCGTTCCAGTCTAAACAATTAGTCAATCTTGGTCCGGAGCCTTTTGATGATGAATTTTGTGCTAGGATGCTTTTTGATAGATCTAAAAGAAGAACCACTTCTGTGAAGAATATCATTATGGATGGTAATGTTGTTGCAGGAGTCGGTAATATTTATGCTAATGAATCCCTATTCCGAAGTGGAATTTCGCCTAACCGTTCTGCTCGACGAATTTCCTTAGCGAGATATGAAAAACTAGTGCACTCAATCCGAGAAGTTTTGACTGAAGCTATAAATGCTGGGGGCACCACGTTGCGTGATTACTCCAAAGCTACAGGTGATCCAGGGTATTTTTCCCAGCAACTAAGTGTATATGATAGGGAAGGGAAGCCCTGCTACATATGCGCAGGTATCATCCGAAGAAAAGTAATTGGTCAGAGAGGTTCATTTTATTGCCCGCAGTGTCAGAATTAACAGCATAGCAAAGAATACACTATGAAAGATTTAGAACTTGATCTAGATTTTGTGCGAAAGCAATTTCCTGCATTTACATCATCGAAGAATAGTAGCCTAATTTTCTTCGAGAATGCAGGTGGTTCATATGTTCCGAAAACAGTTGTAGACCGTATGAATCGATTTTTTGTAGAGCATAAAATGCAGCCGTATGGCGCATCAAAACCCTCGAGCCTAGCTGGAGAAGAAATGGAGGAGTCATATCGCGCAATGGCGCAATTAATCAATGCACAACCAAACGAGTTAACTTTTGGGCCATCTACAACACTGAACTTTTATGTTCTGGCGAGGGGACTTCGTCATTTATGTAGTGCTGGAGATGAGATCATTGTTACCGATCAAGATCATGAAGCAAACATAGGAGCGTGGAGACGCTGGCGTGATTCTGGAATAGCAATTCGCGAATGGAGAATTAAATCAGATACGGGTGAACTGGATATCGATGATCTAAAAAAATTAATTACTCATAGGACGAAATTAGTTTGTTTCACCTTATGTTCTAACATAGTGGGTACGCATAATGATGTGGAAAGTATCGTAGAGTTGGCGCATAACGTGGGAGCGCTAGTGGTGGCAGATGGGGTTTCATATGCTCCACATGTTATTCCTGACGTCCAGACATTGGGAGTTGATTTCTATGCTTACAGTACCTATAAAACTTTTGGCACGCATCAAGGTATTCTGTGGGGTACCTCAGATGCTCTTCTGAAAATTCAAAATCAAGGACATAGCTTCAATGCTTCTGAACCAAGATATCGGTTAAATCCGACAGGGCCACAGCATGCTGAAATTGCAGCTCTTGCTGGGGTAACACACTATTTTGATTTATTGTATGACCATCATTATGGAATTTCCTCTGATGACCTTCATGTTCGAGCTCAGAAAATTTTCGAACTTATTTCCTTGCATGAAACGAGGCTCAGCAATAAGCTTTTAGATTTTTTGAGTGAACACCCAAATATTCGATTAATTGGGCAGGATAAAGCGGCTCCTGGAAAGCGGTCATCAACTATTACGTTCATAGTAAATGGTATACCATCAAAATTAATTGAAGAGAAGTTGGCCGAAAATGAAATTGCCGTCGGTAGTGGAAATTTCTATGCGCCACGATGTGTTAAGGCATTAGGGATAGATCCTAGTGATGGAGTAGTGCGCGTTAGCATGGTCCATTACAATACAGAAGACGAGGTTGATTGCTTAACTAAAGCACTGGAGACTTTTGTTCCATATAGAAAAAATAGATCAGTTAAATGAACAGCAACAGCAATATGATGAAAACAATTTCATCTGTCATGGTTGTATCAGCAGGGTTCTGATTTTTGGAACACTCTATTTCGAATCACAGAGTAATGTAGTTATTGTATCAAAAAAAGTTGAGTCGGTTTCTGGGTCTATATGGTATACAGCTGACAGTTTATTTTTTCAAAGACCTGGATATCTATATTTCGATAGATCTAATGCCGTCATTTCCATTAGTTTTTGATTGCTAGTCGCGAATCGTTCTAGAAATAGATCTGAATATTCTTCAATAAATTTTTGCCTACATTTTAAATCGACCCTAATGTTTTTTTGTATTTTTCGTATCAGCTTATTCCGGTAATAATTTCTTTTGTGAATTGCAGGATCTAATCTATCTATACGGTTAAATTCATGCATGCCCGATGTGGAAACAGAACCAGGAACTATTGAAAGGTAAGATTTTCCATATCCATAGCGATAGACATAGTTAATAGCTCTAACCATGTTGTTAGCGAGATCAGATGAAGATTGTCGAATTGGTCGACGAGAAATTCCTTTCACGTTAGTACCAAAAAAAGCATTTAGTGATGCCAAAAATGAATCGAAGGTATCAATGAGCTCGAAAGGTAGAACTTGAATATGATCAAAATTATTTCGAGCAATTTCATAAATTCGATCATAGTAGAGACGCCCCCAAATACTTTGCTGCGAGTTCCACATTATTTCCCTAATATATGTACCCACTCTTTTGTAATATCCAGCACGAATATATTGAAGATAATTTGAATATATCAGGTGATCCTGTCTTCGTATGACCATAAGCAGTTTTGTGTTTGGAAATAAACTTTTCCATCTCTCCAAAGCTATTTCGAAATCAACTCCAGAAAAAGAGTCCAGAAAATTCTCTGTCGAGAGCCCAACTATTTTAGGTTTCTCTTGTGCATTAAAGACCATGTCAGGTGGCGACGAAAAGTAATAGGATGATTGAGCTGTCAATAGTTGATTCTCAATGAATAATTTCCAGTTTGGATCCTCAATCAAATTAAAAAACCCGTTTTCTTGTTTAAAAAATTGAGTCTGTAGAAAAGTAGATGCAGATTTTGGGTAACCTATATGTAGAAAATTCATTGTAGATTCGTTTCTTTAAAACAGGTTTATACCTTTCATCAATTTTTATTATTAAAGAGAATCATTGCTTACAATTTTTGATATAAGTGCGTCACCAAAAGTGCTTGTCGAAACCATTTCCGCATTATTCATTAGTCGAGCAAAATCATATGTAACGGTTTTATCTTGCATTACCTTTGGGTATGCTAACTCTATGAGATTAG
>CAYFJI010000067.1:0-10304 GCA_964343365.1 uncultured Acidiferrobacteraceae bacterium | reverse complement strand
TGGATATACATTTTCAGTCTGATCAGTCACAAAATCCATAAATACCAAATCGTTTTTTCTATTGAAAGTTTCTCTCAATGCTCCCTCAACATCCGCTGGATCTTCAATTCTAATTCCAGAATGGCCAAAGCTTTCCGCGAGTTTCACGAAATCAGGAAGAGCATCCATATAAGAGTGGGAATATCTTCTATCGTAAAAAAATTCTTGCCACTGGCGAACCATTCCCATGTATCGATTATTTAGATTGATAATTTTTATCGGCAAATCATACTGTTTGCATGTAGATAACTCTTGAATGCACATTATTACGCTTGCTTCGCCTGTTACGCAGGCTACTACTTCATCAGGAAAAGCTACCTGTACTCCCATTGCAGATGGTAGTCCAAAGCCCATCGTCCCCAACCCGCCAGAATTTATCCATCTTCTCGGTTTTTCAAAACGATAAAACTGAGCTGCCCACATCTGGTGTTGCCCAACGTCGGAAGTGACAAATGCTTCGCCTTTCGTTATTTCACATAATTTCTCTATGACGTACTGGGGCTTAATTACCTTCTTATCATAGTCATAGCCAAATGAATCAATATCTTGCCAACTATTGATGCGCTCCCACCACTCTTTTACTTCTCTTTGATATTTTGGCTTGCCATTTTGGTTCTCAAGTAGGGAAATTATTTCAGTAAGTACACTCTTGGCTTCCCCAACTATTGGAATATTAACATTTACATTTTTTCCTATAGAGGTGGGATCTGTATCAATATGTATAATTTTTGATCTAGGAGAAAATTTTTTGAGGTCTCCAGTGACACGATCATCAAAACGAGCACCCACAGCTAACATTACGTCGCATTCATGCATCGCCATATTTGACTCATAAGTACCATGCATCCCAAGCATGCCAATGAAAAGAGGATCGCTTGCTGGAAATCCGCCTAAACCCATAAGAGTGTTGGTACACGGATAGCCAAGAAGTCTAACAAGATGTGTTAACTCCTTTTCAGCCTCGCCTTGAATTACTCCACCACCACTATAGATTATGGGCTTTTTTGCAGTTAACAATAGGTCTATTGCTTTGCTGATTTGTTTTTTGTTTCCTTTTTGCATGGGAGAATAGGAACGCATATGGATTTTTTCAGGGTATTTGTAATCAGCTTTATTTGCGGTAATATCCTTCGGAATATCCACAACTACAGGCCCCGGACGACCTGTTGTCGCTATAAAAAATGCCTTCTTGATTACTTCAGATAACTTAGTTACATCTTTAACAAGAAAGTTATGTTTGACGCATGGACGTGTCACTCCAACGGTGTCAACCTCCTGAAACGCATCATCGCCAATTAAACTTGTGGGAACCTGGCCTGTTATTATCACCATCGGTATTGAATCCATATGCGCTGTTGCAATTCCTGTTACAGCATTGGTAACACCGGGCCCCGATGTAACCAAAACAACACCTGCGCGACCTGTCGCTCGCGCATATCCATCGGCTGCATGAGTCGCTCCCTGCTCGTGGCGTACCAATATATGCTTAACAGCATCCTGTTTGTAAATTGCGTCGTAAATATGCAAAGCGGCCCCACCTGGATAACCAAATACATACTCAACACCTTCATCTGCTAAGCTTCTAACAACAATCTCAGCACCCGTAAGTTTCATACATCTCTCCCATAAAATCCCTCGTTAGACCTACCTGTGATTAATCATTCTCTTTTCATCTTAACCCACACTACAAAGTATATACGCCAATAATCCCTAGTGTAAATTCAACTGGCCCGCCAATTAGTAGTTCCGTCACTATTATCCTCCAATAGAATACCCCGTTTTCCCAGTGACTCTCTAATTTGATCTGCCTTATTCCAATCTCCCGCGCTTCGCGCCTTAAGCCTCTCCTCTATGAGTCGCTCTATTTCCATCTGATCATTTTTATTAGGTCCTAATTGGCCTCGCTCATTTAAACCTTGAAGAAAATGTTGTGGATTCTGATATAACAAACCCAGAATATTTGCCGAAACCGCCAATTGCTGGGTCATAGCTCTTGCATCGGCCTCTTTACCATCATCCCATAGCCGATTGGCTTTTTTGGCCATATTAAACAAAACAGACAAAGCTTCTGGAGTATTCAAGTCATCTGACATTGCCGTATGGAAAGAGCTCCAATTTTGGCCAGTTTTTGTGTCAAATCTATTTTTTTCTTCGTATATCTCGATTTTATCCAACACCCGGTAGAGACGAATTAATGCAACTCTCGCGTTTTCAATTGCTTTAGGCGAAAAATTTAATGGACTTCGATAATGGCTAGTAAGCATCATAAACCGAATCACCTCTCCCATACGTGCCTGACTAAAATCTCGGTTAAGAATTTCCCGAATACTAAAAAAATTCCCTAGCGATTTCGACATTTTCTCCTCATCGTTTTGAACGTAACCATTATGCATCCAATAATTTACAAATTTCCTTCCTGTAGATGCCTCTGATTGGGCAATTTCATTTTCATGATGGGGAAACTTTAAATCCATTCCGCCTGCATGGATATCGAATTGTTCTCCTAAACAACTCATCGACATAGCTGAACATTCAATATGCCAACCTGGTCGCCCAGGCCCCCATGGTGATTCCCAGAATGGTTCATCTTTTTTGTATGTTTTCCATAAAACAAAATCTAGTGGATCATCTTTATCTTCATTAATCTCAATACGAGATCCGGAAAAAAGCTGATCTAAAGTACGTTTTGATAGATGCCCATAGTCTTTAAACTTTCTAATTCTAAAATAGACATCACCTTGCTCACCTTGGTATGCATAACCTAGTTCAACTAATTTCTCAATCAGTTCGATAATCTGTTCCATGTACATAGTTGCTCGAGGCTCTGCATCAGGTCTAATAACATTTAGAACCTTTTCATCTTCATGCATCGCACGAATAAACCGTTCGGTGATTTTTTCTTCTTTTAAACCTAACTCCTGCGCCCGAGCTATAATTTTGTCATCCACATCGGTGATGTTCCTTACATAATCTACTTCTACCCCTAAAGACCTGAGATAGCGCACGAACACGTCAAAAACAACTAAAACACGAGCATGTCCAATATGACAATAGTCATAAACAGTCATACCACAGACGTAAAGGCTAATTTTCTCAGGTACAATTGACCTCAGGAGTTCTTTTCGTCCACTAAGACTGTTATAGATATGAACTGGAAAATCACCGCCAATAGTATTTAAATTTTTCATTTTGTTTAGGTTACCAAATTTTATGACAAACCAAAATAATCAATCCCAAGTTTTCTCTTGGCAAGATAAAAATGAAACTGGTACCGATTCATCGATAATCTTCATTTCAGACCTACATTTAACTACACAAGCTCCCGACATACTGTTGAATTTTCGTACATTCATCGATTCTCTTAAGTGCACTTCTAGAGTATATATATTAGGTGATCTTTTTGAATATTGGTTAGGAGACGATGCCTCAGAAATGTTAGGTCATCAACAAGCAGAAAAAGTTATCCAGAAACTATCAGAAAAAGGAACAAAGGTATATTTTATTCCTGGAAATCGAGATTTTCTTGTAGGCAAGAATTTCGCTTTCCGTACAGGGGCTAAAATACTAGACGACCCAACGATCCATGAATTTTTTGGCATAAAATTTCTCCTCCTACATGGCGACACACTTTGCACAGACGATAAGCAACACCAACAATTTAGAAATATGGTTAATTCTTCTGAGTGGCAATCAACGTTTCTTAGAAAATCTATCTCCCAACGTGACCTGCTAGCACAATCAATTCGTTTCCGTAGCGATGAAAACAAACGGTATAAATCTTCTGCAATTATGGATGTAAACCAAAACACAGTTAATAGCTTATTCAAGTCCGCTAATGTAAATTTTATGATTCATGGACATACACATCGGCCAGCCATACATCATCGGGTAATCAATAAAAAACAAGTCTATCGAATAGTGCTTGGTGACTGGTCTAATGGACCAAGTTGGTTGAAGATATCCCAATCAAATATTAGTCTACATCACAATGAAAGTTCAGAGTCAATTAGCTATGACGGCACATAACTAGTCAGTTCTGTCGAATCTAAATTACTATCAAACTCTTGATTAATACTAGCATAATTTTGTCGTCGTGAGATCTTAACTGAGTCCAAATATTCTTCGGTAACATCGCCTGTTATATAACAACCAGTAAAACATGATGCCTCAAAATTCCTAATATTGGGGTTACCCTCCTGAACTGATTTAACTAGATCTACTAGATCTTGAAAGATTAAATAATCGGCTCCGATCTCCTGACATATTTCAGAAGTATTTCGATCATGCGCAATCAAATCTGACTCGATTGGCATATCGATTCCGTATACATTTGGATAACGAACCGGTGGTGCAGCTGATGCAAAATATACATTTGATGCTCCCGCATCTCTTGCCATTTGTATTATTTGTCGGGATGTCGTTCCTCTTACAATTGAATCGTCAACCAATAATACGTTCTTCCCTCGAAACTCAAGTTCAATTGCATTAAGTTTTTGCCTTACAGATTTTTGACGCTGTGTCTGCTCGGGCATAATAAAGGTTCGTCCGATGTAACGATTTTTTATAAAGCCTTCTCTGTATTTTAGATTCATTACGTTAGCCATCTGTAACGCAGCTGTACGACTTGTATCAGGCACTGGAATAACCACATCAATATTATGATTAGGCCAATCTTTCAGAAGTTTACGACCAAGCTTTTCGCCCATTCTAAGCCGGCTTTTATATACTGCTACATTATCAATAGTAGAATCTGGTCTAGCGAGATATACGTATTCAAAAAGACAGGGAGCTAGGATTGGCTTTAAGAAGCATTGTTTTTTATAGATTTTGCCAGCTAGGTCAATGAAAACTGCTTCACCGGGTTTAATGTCAAATTCGACTTCGTAACCTAAGACATCCAAGGCTACGCTCTCAGAGGCAACCATAACTGAGCGGCCGGTGTCCTGTTGTCGTGTACCAAGAATCAATGGTCGGATACCATGCCCATCTCTAAACGCCAATATTCCGTAACCAACAACCATCACAACTACAGAAAAAGCTCCTTTGCAACGAGAGTAGACAGACTTTACGGCTTCAAAAAGATCTTCTGGCTCTGCTCGTAATTTCTCAGTACCCACAGCATTTCGCAATTCATGAGCTAAAACATTGAGGAGTACCTCAGAGTCCGATCCTGTATTTAACTGTCTTAAATCTTCCTGAAATAATGCTTGTCTTAACTGAATTGTATTAGTTAAGTTACCATTATGAGCCAAAGCTAATCCAAACGGTGAATTCACATAGAATGGTTGCGCTTCTGCTTTAGAGTCACTTCCGGCAGTAGGATAGCGCACATGTCCAATTCCCATTGTTCCTGAAAGTTGTTCCATATGTCGTCTCTGAAAAACATCGCGAACCAACCCTTTGTCTTTCCGTAAATGTACTCTTGCTCCATCACAAGTTAAAATTCCTGCCGCATCCTGCCCACGATGCTGTATAACAGTTAAAGCATCGTAGATAGCTTGATTCGAATATGGATGCCCAACAACCGCGATTATGCCGCACATAGTTATCGTGTCTTAATTTTATTGCTAGCAATTAAATACATTTCATAACCAATCTCATTTTTGTAGCTGAGACTCTTGAGTCCAAGATCTTTCTTCAACAGTTTTACTAAAAATTTGAAGAAGTGGATTAAGATATGGTACCAGTTCAGATTTGCGGTACCATTTTGTCTCGGTGGCAGGAGTTAGCTGAACTAAAAATAGCAATATAATCGCAAAAAAAAGACCTCTAGTCAGTCCAAAAACTGCTCCTAACAATCTATTCATAAAAGTAAGTCCTGACACCTTAAATTGACTATGTAGCATTTTACTAATTATCGTCAAAGCAAATAAACTGCCTAAGGAAACTAGCCCCAAGCCCAAATAGTTCCTAATTTGTTCAGATTTTACCCATGTAGCTAAATAATTACCGACGACAATTCCATATTTCCACCCTACCCAGAACGATACTACCCAGGAAATCAGTCCTAGAATTTCACGAACTAACCCTCTAACAATACCCCATAACAACGATCCAATTAATATAATAATTACTATGAGATCAAAAATGTTTGATGGATTAACAAGTTCACTCAAATATAGGAACCAGTCTATAGATGTACTCCACATTGAAACAACACTGCTCCAGATTGAATCAAAAAAAGAAGACTCACTCATGAATCAGTATTCATATCTTTTAAGGCCACTTTTTAATTACGGGTGGAGTGTTGGAGCGCAGCATAGCTTTTGTTCCTTCTCTTAACGCGTCGTCTTTACTGCTGAATGGTCCAATCCAAACTCGAGTTACCACACGGCCTTCTATGCTAACAGTTTCTGATTGGCCAGAGATACCATCGTTTTTTAATTCCACAATTAACTTATCGGCATTTTCTATTTTCTCGAAAACTCCAACTTGCGAAATCCAGCCAGTTACTACTGCTTCCAAAACTGGTATATTGATTTTAGTGCTTGTATTTTGCGATGAGGCGACAGGAGAATTATCAGAAGATTTGATGCTAGGAAGTTCTTTTGGATCATTCCTCTCAAGAAGTGGGTCTATCTTAATAACAGTACCCGTATCGCCAACTATGGACTTACCGTTAAATGACTTTTCAATTTCACTATATTCGGCAAGCTCTTCGACTATTAGATCACTTGATTTTGTGACTGGACTAGGTGAAGAACTATATGTTGCACTTCTATCGATGATCGGATCAGTGCCAGTCAAAACCCGAGGAAGAAGTATCACAGCAACGCCGATCAGCACAATAGCGCCGACTAATCGATGTTTTAAATTAAATGTGCCGTCCAAATGATCGGTCATTTAAGGAGATGCATTCCTACTATCGAGAAAAGCCATTATATCACCTGCCAAGTAGGTGGAGCCAAAAACCACTATCCGATCTGATGCGCCAGCCTTTTCACACGCAGCAGCAAACGCAGTGTGTGGTGTTTTTGAAAATACTATATTTTTGGCGTGTACCGACTGTATTGTGTTCTTTAATGAATCTAACGACATAGCTCGCTTGTCGGATAACTCAGTGATATACCAAATATCAATGACAGAAGAGCAGATTTGTACAATTTCCTTTACGGGTTTATCTTTAAGTGCTGAAAACACCGCGAAGGTAGCCCCCGTAATAGGTCTGGAAATTAAAAATTCTCGAAGATTTTTCGCAGCTGATTTGTTATGCGCAATATCTAAAATAATCTCGGGTTCCTTCTGTAAGATCTCAAGTCTTCCCCTTATAAATTGAGATTTCAGGCCTTTTTCTAATGCAACTCTGGGTACCGGCAACTGGTTTTTGATTGATTTAAGCACAGTTATGACTCCAGCGGCATTCATCAACTGATGTTCTCCTTTGACCTTTGGCAATGGTAATTGGTTTTCCTTCCCTGTCCCAATCAATTTTGAATTTTTAGGTACCCAGTTCCAATAATGATTAGCATCCTCAAAAAGGTAATCAATGCCATATTGCATGGTTTCACAACCAAGAGATTGAGCCTTATTGATAACTGAATTTGGTGGATTTAAATCATTAATTACTAGTTTACCGCCAACTTTTAAAATTCCCGCTTTTTCAAGACCGATAGTTTCCCGATCCTGCCCTAACCATTCTTGATGGTCTAATGAAATTGGTGTTAATAGCGTAATATCTTGATTTTCGGTGTTAACTGCATCTAGCCGGCCTCCTAAACCTACTTCTAATATTGCTACATCAACCTCATCTTCTTCAAACGCGAATAAGGCTGCGATTGTACCAAACTCAAAAAAAGTTAAAGGGATGTTGCTTCTTGCTTCCTCCACTCTCCCAAATATGTTTAATAATCGTTTCTCTGATATTTCCGAGCCACCAATCTTTATCCGTTCTTGGTATCGAATTAAATGAGGTGACGTAAAAGCACCTACCTTAACTCCAGAATAGCAAAGAACCGATTCCATGAGTCCTACAGAAGATCCTTTCGCATTGGTTCCGCCAACCGAAATTACTACAGGTCGACGCTTTAATCCCAGAACATTTTTAACTTCACGTACTCGATCTAAGTCAATATTTTTGGATCGCGCATGTATGGTTTGTATATATGTTAACCATTGATCTAATGTTTTAGGTATCATTTGATATAGAGTTTTAAAACAAACAGCCTTTATTATCTAACACAAGCTGATCAATTTTATCATTCCTTTTGTACTATCTCTGACTCTGGCACGGTATCCTTTCCAAATCCTAACGTAATAATGAGTGAATGAATAAGTGTTCGTAATTCACGACGATCTACAATTCGATCAATCGCACCGTGTTTAAAAATGAATTCCGATTTTTGAAATCCCTCAGGTAGCTTTTCTTTTACAGTTTGTTCAATTACCCTTGGGCCCGCAAACCCGACCAACGCGCCAGGTTCAGCGAAGACAAAATCACCTAACATCGCAAGGCTAGCCGACACACCTCCCATTGTTGGATTTGTAAGAATAGAAAAATATGGTGTATTAGTAGTTTTTAGACGATTAAGGGATGCTGATACTTTGGCCATCTGCATAAGCGATATAATACCTTCCTGCATTCGCGCGCCACCGCTTGCACTAAAACATATTAGTGGTGCGCCTCGTCTTAATGCTCTCTCGACCGCACGAACAAATCGCTCACCTACTACGGAACCCATTGATCCACCCATATATTTAAACTCGAAAGACACGGCTACTATAGGTATTTGTTCGAGAAGACCTTCTGCCGCTACTACTGCTTCCGTCTCACCGGTATTTTTTTTTGCCTCGATTAACCGGTCACGATATTTTCGTTTATCCCGAAACTTAAGATGATCGATAGTGGCAACATTTTGACCTAATTCTTGAAAAATACCGCCATCAAAAAAAGATTCTAATCTAGCCCGAGCAGTTACAGGCATATGATGTGCGCACTTCGGGCATACATTAAGATTATGCTTCAGGTCGGATACGTACAGTACATCTGAACAACCAGAACATTTCTTCCAAAGACCTTCAGGGACAATCTTTTTTTTTGATATAGACTCCTTTATCTTTATCTTCGGTGCTCGTAATCTATCGAACCAACTCATCTTTTCATCCTTGATGACTCCATATCTTAAGACAAAATATTATCGCATTCTCGAACGGCCGCAACTAGATTTTGTAATTTATCTTCATCTTTTATTCCAGGCCTAATCTCTACCCCTGTACTCACATCTATTCCGTAGGGTTTTGTTATAGTCATAGCTTCTGCAATATTCAAAGGACTTAAGCCGCCAGCCAAGATAATCGGTTTTGATTTACACTCAAGAACACGTTCCCACTCGAACGACTCACCAGTTCCACCAATTTTTCCTTGATGATATGAATCCAATAAAATTGCTTTTGCATTAGGATGGGACTCAGCTACCGATTCTGGAGATATTTCTTGCTTCATTCGTACCGCCTTAATATAAGGAACACCGTATTGTTCACAATTCGTAGCTGTTTCTTGTCCATGAAACTGAAGCAATGTGATAGGCATACTTGATAACACTCTTTCAATCTCATTCGGCGTAGCATCGACAAATACCGCAACACATGCTACTAGGGCGGGAAGCGAGGTACAAATTTCTTTAGCGGTGCCAATATCCACAGCTCTCGGACTTTTCGGATAAAAAACTAACCCGATAGCGTCAACCCCGAGATCGACTATCATGCTGGCATCTGCTGGTTTAGTAATGCCGCAAATTTTTATTCGAGTTCTCAAGTAAGTATGTATACCTAATTATGCTATTTCCCTGTATGCAAACCCTGAAGGTAATCTTATAGTATCTACCTATTCTACCAAAATTGGACATTGGTGCCGCGCGGTATATCGTATAGAGATGGATACGCTACACCAACAAGATATAATCCATCTGGGCTTGCGGTAACCCCTCCAGCTTCACGATTTCGACTATCTAGGACTGCTTTAGCCCAAATAGGCTCCTGGTCTCCCGCACCTATTGACAATAGTACACCTACAATATTCCTAACCATATGGTGTAGGAATGAACCTGCCTCAACATCAAACCAAATCCATTCACCCTTAGAATTAATTTCAAGTTTTCTAAGGTTTCGCACAGAACTTTTAGATTGGCAAGACGTTGCGCGATATGCATTAAAATCATGCTCACCGATAAGATGTTTGGCCGCTTCCCGCATCCGAAAAATATCTAGTGTTCGATAATCCCACGTTACTCTACGATATAGATATGTCGGAGCTACTGGCCTGTTCAATA
>CAYFJI010000066.1:0-10510 GCA_964343365.1 uncultured Acidiferrobacteraceae bacterium | reverse complement strand
TCATCTTCAAATTCTAAATCAATGTAACGATACCGCTCGCGATCCGTAAGCTCTACCGATTCACCACCCCTCACACCGTCCCATAAGCCAAAGGAAGTCGAAATTAGACCCATAGTATCAAGAATATTCATATTTAGACAGCCACGATGCACCAATTCACTACTTTCAACCATATTTGCTGCGGCAACATTTCCATGCTCAACGGCTGTTGGCTGTATCGCCTGGATAGTGTAGTCACCAGTAGAAAAATCTCTCCCTTGGCAAACATCGCCAGCAGCATAAATATCTGACATTCCGGTGTTTAGTCGATCATCTACTAGAATTCCATGATCTGTCTCAATTCCTGATCCTTTTAGGAAACTAATGTTCGGCTTAACTCCTGTAGCGGTGATAACTAAATCGGCAATCAAACTCTCGCCATCAGCAAGGCATACCTCCAGAGGTTTAGTATCAGAAATTTCTATTACTTGAGTTCCAGTTAATACCCGAACGCCTCGGTCTTCGCACCAATTTTTAATTAGATTACCAGATACTTCGTTCATCATTCTTGGAACCATACGATTCTCACGCTCAACCACTGTTAGATCTACGCCTCGTGAAGCTAATGCCTCAAGAATTATGCATCCAATAAATCCTGCCCCCATGAGTACGACTTTAGAGTTGGGTTTGGCTCTCTGTGCTATATGTCGAGCATCCTCTAAGGTCCAACAGTGATGCACTCCTAATTGATCAACACCTTTAATTGGAGGAGAAACAGGAGTTGAACCTGTTGCAATCAAAAGCCGATCATATGAAAAATGTTTTCCTGATGCTAGGGCAATAGTTTTATGCTCTGGGGAAATAGACATTACCCTGCTCTGAATGAGCTGGATATTCTTATTCTCGAAATAATTTCCTGACTTTCTTAGATATGTTCCGTTCTCTTTGATACGATCTCTTAAAAGATACGGTATTGCCATGCGTGAGTATGGAGGTTCTGGTTCATCGCCAATAACGAAAACATCCGACCCTATATCATGTCGGCGTAGCGCTTCAGCCCCTAAAATACCTGCTGGCCCTGACCCAATTATTACATAACGCATGTATTCACTTCTCCAGGCAAACAATAAATTATCCGAATGTAGTCGATTTCCATTTCAATCACTAACTTAATTATCTAACAGATTTCTCAGCCCAGCTTCGCATGCGATCATAACCAGTTGAATCAGAATCAATGAAAGTTATGGCTTCTGTCGGACATGCGTCAGCACACGCCGGTGCGCCACCACAGAGATCACACTTTATTACAGTTTCCGTATCCTTGTTATAGTTAATGGTGCCGAAAGGACAAGCAATAGTGCATACCTTGCATCCCACGCATCTATCTTCTACAACATCCTTGGCCCCCGTAGCCAAATTAATGACGATGGCGTCAACAGGGCATGACTGCATACACCAAGCATCCGCGCACTGAGTACATGTGTAAGGTACAGAATAACGCCCATGTTCAAATTCGAATACCTTAATTCTTGATTTGGCAGGATTAAACACCCCCTCATTTTCAAACGAGCATGCTAATTCACATTGCAAACACCCAGTACACTTTTCAGGATTTATGTGAAGTGATTTTTCCATTGATTCTTTCCTTTTGGGGCGCTACTACCAAACTTTAGTCGCTTGGGCGGCCTGCTTAGCTCGTGTATTTTGACCCATATTGTGCTTTACCTAGACAGGATTTAGCAATTTTTTGTTAGAAATTGCGATGAATAAACAGCTCATTACCTGCAAAAAACTGTGGGGGCCGCCATCTTTCACAGAAAAGTGTTTCGTTGATCTTGCCCTAAAACGCTAGAATTGCCTCTAAACGACACATTTCAAATGCAATATGGTCTTTAAAAATACATTATTTGAATTAACAAAGCTAAGGGCTATATGCCTAAATAGATAATGAATAGAGCTCTTGTATTGACACTAAAGGTATCAGTTTTCGTCACACTATTCGTTATTATTTTCTACTCGATAGATTGGCGTGATAGTTATTCGATCTTAAACACTGAAGGCACAGTTATTTCACGTGTAGAGGGAGCAATCTTGGGCGAATGGAGAGACAACGATGTGCGCTTTCGTTCAAATGATACTAAAACTACTGAAATTATTAAGAGAGAAAGTGCAAATAATGAAAAGCAAATAATTATTAGTCCAGGCTTTCTCACTTATCTTAAAAATCTTGATCTTCTTCTTTTTTCTTTGGGAGCGCTTTGTTTCGTAACTTCCATAATTGTACTAAATATGCGATGGTGGTGGCTACTCAGAGCTAATATGTTTAATATCGGTGTGCTAGAGGTTCAAAGATTAGCCTGGATTGGATTTTTCTTTAACAATGTTATTCCAGGATCGACAGGCGGTGATATTGTCAAGGCTGTTTATATCGCTAAAAAATTCTCTACCGACAAGGTGCCGGCCCTTATTTCAGTGTTTGTTGATCGCGTAGTAGGTTTGTTATCACTAATTTTGCTAGCGTGTCTCGCAAGCTTATTGGCTTTGGATGATTTCCCTCAGATTGCGATCACTGTTTGGCTTTTAAGTTTCACTGTCGTACTATTTTGCACTTTTTTAATCAGTTCTAATTTAAGGAAATTAATTCGATTTGATTATGTTATCAATCGTCTTCCCGAGAGGATGGCAAGAATTGTACAAGAAATAGATAGATCATTACTCTACTACCGTCAACATCTCACTGGTATATCACTTTGGATATTAGTAAGCCCGATTACTTATAGCCTTTTCATTGCTAGCTTCTGGTTAATGGATAAATCTCTAGGTATTGGATTAGGTTTCCTTGAATATTGCTTCGTAGTACCCATTGCTACGGCTATCCAAGGAATACCCATTGCTCCAGCTGGTTGGGGTGTTGGCGAAGCTGTTTACGGTACATTGATTGGAAAAGTTGGCGCTCTAATGCAACCTAACATTGATGGAGCGGAACAAATGTGGAGAACACGTGGTGTTACGCTATCGGTACTTCATCGAACGCATGTTGTTGCATGGTCTTTAATTGGTGGTATTTTATTTCTAATACATCGTTCTAAAAACCAAAACAGAACACGTCGCTAAATAATCTTACTCATACAAAAAATTAATTGAATGGAAAAAACAAAAAAAGCTAGCTTAGAGAGAGATGATCAGAAATCGATGCTGCAAGTACGAATTAGGTACCTGGAAATGACTCAAAATCTAAATCACTTAGATTATGTGCAACCACCCAACGAATTTACCCTTGAAACTATCCATAACCCTGAGCCATCTTTTTATCGTTTTCTTTACTGTCAAATTGGAGAACCTTGGCTTTGGTATGAGCGCAGACTATTGACAGATGATGAATTGATTTCAATTATTCATAGTGACGATGTTTCTGTTAACGTCCTATATTCTAATGAGTCGCCAGTGGGTTTCTTTGAATTAGATGGTCGCTTTAATAATGAAATTGAGCTAGCATATTTTGGCCTGCTCCAAAACTTCATTGGTCAAGGTTTAGGTAGATGGTTACTCGGTCAAGCACTATGTTTAGCCTGGTCAAAGGATCCAAGTCGAGTATGGGTACATACTTGCAATTTAGACCATCCAAATGCAATTCGAGTTTATGAACACGCGGGATTTATCCCTTACCACGAAAAAACTATAGATATTGAAGATCCGAGAACCAAGTCTTTTTGGCAGGCAACGCTAATTTAGTTTAGTTCTGCCTGATCACCTTTATCGTTAAGCCATACTTTTCGATCTGACGCTCTTTTCCTTCCAAGTAATAAATCTAAGATTTTCTCTGCTTGGCCTCGCTGATCTAAATTTAATTGAATAAGCCGTCTAGTCTCGGGGTCCATGGAGGTTTCCCGAAGCTGAATTGGATTCATCTCACCAAGGCCTTTGAAGCGCTGCACACTAATTACCGCTGACTTTTGTTCTGCTTTGATTTCATCAACAATGATTTTTCGTTCTTTCTCGTCAAGTGCATAAAAAACCTTCTTACCAGAATCAACACGGTATAAAGGCGGCATCGCAACACAAACCCTTCCCTCTGCTATGAGTGGTCTAAAATGTCTTAGAAACAACGCACATAGTAATGTAGCAATGTGCGCCCCATCAGAATCAGCATCTGCGAGGATACAGACACGCCCATAACGTAGGCTCGACAAATCTGATGAGCCGGGGTCGACACCAAGCGCTACAGCGATATCATGAACTTCTTGAGAACTCAAGACTTCCGAAGGATCAACTTCCCAAGTATTAAGAATTTTTCCTCTCAAAGGCATTATCGCTTGGTAATCCTTGTCCCTAGCCTGCTTCGCTGATCCTCCAGCAGAATCACCCTCTACTAAAAATAGTTCAGTCCGCTCCAAATCCTGCTCAATACAGTCTGCCAATTTACCAGGTAAAGTTGGCCCAGATGCGATAGTCTTACGGGAAACTTTTTTTCCTGCCCGAATCCTCAACTGAGCATTATCAATTGCTAATTGAGCTATTTTCTCGGCTTCTAGGGTGTTCTGATTTAGCCATATACTGAAGGCATCTTTAATTACATTATTTACAAATGCATTCGCATCTCTAGAAGCAAGTCGCTCCTTAGTCTGACCACTAAACTGTGGGTTCTCCAGTCGAATTGATAGAATATAGTTACATCGAGCCCAAACATCCTCGGATGTTAATTTCACACCTCTCGGCAACAGATCTCTAAACTCACAAAATTCGCGGATGGCATCGGTTAAGCCAGCACGCAAACCGTTGGTATGAGATCCACCCTGAATAGTAGGTATTAAATTAACGTAACTTTCAGTAATTTCAGTAAAATCATCTGGCATCCACACTACCGCCCAATCTACCTCCTGATCATCGCCCTCAAAATGACCGAAAAATGCATTTTCGGGTATAAAACTACCAGAATTAATAGTGTTTAACAAATAATCTCTAACGCCATCTTTATACTCCCACTCCTCTGAGTTCTTCGGCGTAACTTCATCTTTGAAGATTAGTTTTAACCCGGAACACAAAACTGCTTTTGCCCTCAAAAGCCGCTTCAATTTTAGAATAGAAAAATCTACATTATCAAAAAATTTAGGGTCCGGCCAAAATCGAATTTGTGTTCCAGTATTCTTACTGCCAACTTTACCCACACTTTTTAACGCAGTTTTAGGTTTCCCATCAGAAAAACTCATATAAAAATTTTTTCCGTTTCGCCTGACATTGACTTCCAGCTTCTGAGATAGGGCATTGACAACCGATACACCTACTCCATGAAGTCCACCAGAAAATCGATAATTTTTTGATGAAAACTTAGCTCCTGCATGTAGCCGAGTCATTATTACTTCAACTCCGCTAACCTTTTCACCTTTGTGATAATCAACTGGCATACCACGACCATTATCTATAACAGAAAGTGAACCATCGTTGTGATGAATAACTTCGATCCAATTAGCAAAACCTGCAATAGCTTCATCAACACTATTATCGACTACTTCCTGTGCAAGATGGTTAGGTTGCTCAGTAATAGTGTACATACCCGGTCGCTTACGGACTGGGTCTAATCCTTTCAGAACCTCGATTGATGAAGAGTCGTATCTACTGGGCATCTGCAGGTCTTTTATTGATTCTGTGTTTTACAAATGCTAACAAATACTACTTGGTTAGGCCGCAATAAAAAAGCTAGGATATTGCCAGGTCCGCCCGCAAAGAATCTGCTACCGCACCTGATACGGGACTGATACTATGTTCATATTCATTATGATCAAATCCAATCGAAAACTCTTCTCCTGACTTGATCGAGTCTCTCATGCCCTGCGGCAACTGAAACCGCAAAAAATGAACAGCTGATGTCTTTTGAGATGTGGCTCGGTCCAAATCTTCATCAGCAAGAGCAAAAACAGGATCTGCATTGCGAATTCTAACCCAACACGAATTTTCAATTCCTACGAGTCGGGCCAATGCTACCCGTCGCTCATTAACATCAGGTATTTGGATCATCATTGTCGCTTTCCAATTATTACCCTCAGGGATTAATGTATTATAAGCATCTAACTCATCTTGTATTCCCTTTCTTTCAAAGATTCTTTCGGTTCTTAGCATTTCCTGGACCTGGTAGGCTACCGTTTTTTTATCTTCAAAAAACAACATAATATCAGGGCCTACCAAAATGCGACGGTTTTTTTTATGGTCTATGATTCCAGTTCGATAAGCAACTCTTACCTCATCATATTTCTCCAGAGACATCAAATCTTCTACCTTAATATCATTCATCTAACTAGATTCCAATTCAAATAAACAAAAAAAGGGGCCGATCAAAATCGCCCCTTTTTTTTCTGATAATTCAAGGCTTATCGCCCTCTTTTGCTAATCAAGCATCTAGCCCATCTAACGCGCGTTGAAAACGATTCGCATGGGAACGCTCAGCTTTCGCTAAAGTCTCGAACCAATCAGCGATCTCATCAAAACCTTCGTCTCTCGCCGTCTTTGCCATCCCAGGGTACATATCCGTGTACTCATGTGTTTCACCAGAAATTGCAGCTTTCAAATTATCGCTCGTAGCACCAATTGGTAGACCGGTTGCAGGGTCACCAACTGCCTCTAGATGTTCTAAATGTCCATGTGCATGCCCCGTTTCTCCTTCAGCTGTCGAACGAAACACTGCAGAAACATCATTGTACCCTTCCACATCGGCTTTTGCGGCAAAGTAAAGATAGCGCCGATTCGCTTGAGATTCACCTGCAAACGCATCTTTTAGATTTTGCTCAGTATGGCTCCCCTTTAGTTCCATATACAATCTCCTTAAAATAAGTCGTTCATTAAAAATGTTCAGTATTCACGATGAAAATACTTTAGAATGATTCTAAAGTATGCTAAGACTATCGTCAATGAAAAGAGGTCTTTTCAGAACATAAATTAGTTCATTGGGGTCTAAAAATCAGAGATTTGATATGAAGAACTGCGTTCCAACTATTTCTAAGCTATGATAAGTTTAATGTCACGAAACTTGATCACTAATAACATAATCAACAATCCGAAATACCGTGCCACGATCAACTAAACCAAAATTAGCTGACTTTGAGAAATCACTTAAAGAGCTCGAAACAATAGTCGAGCGTATGGAAAAAGGTGAACAAAGTCTAGAGGCATCACTCCAAGATTTTGAGCGGGGCAATGCCCTTGCGATTGCCTGCCGAGCCAGCTTAGATGATGCAGAACAAAGAGTTGAAAAGCTGATCGAGAAATCAGGAGTTTTTGAACGGGAGCCCTTCGAATCCAAGAGCGAGTGAAAAGTTCAGCTGTATTAGACGATTATTGGCAAAATTGGCGTCAGCGCGTTGATAAATATCTGGATCAATATTTGCCGATCGCCAAAAATGATCAAGAGCCAAAAAATCTCTACCGAGCTATCAGATATGTTGCTCTTGGAAATGGTAAACGATTCAGAGCCGCGCTCGTCTATGCAACTGGCGATGCACTAGGCTCAAATTTAGAAAAATTAGATATTCCCGCCTGTGCAGTCGAGCTAATACACGCATTCTCTCTCGTACATGATGACCTTCCATCAATGGATGACGACGAATTGCGACGCGGAAAACCCAGCTGCCACATTGCTTTCGATGAAGCAACAGCGATCTTGACAGGAGATGCACTTCAAAGTCTAGCGTTTGAACTATTAGCAAGCATCTCAAACCTTTATTCCCCTGAATCACAGATTAAAATGGTAGATATTCTTTCTAAAGCGACTGGGCCTTTTGGAATGGCTGGGGGGCAAGCTATCGACCTAAATTCGATCGTATCCACGTGTGCAGAAAGTGATCTGAATACTATGCATAGACTTAAAACGGGTGCCCTTATTGCGGCATCCGTACAACTAGGGGCGCTCGCAGCGAATGTGCATCATCCTCATACTTTAGCATTGCTAAAAGACTTTGGAATGATATTGGGCTTAGCTTTTCAGATTACTGACGATATACTTGACGGCACATCGGAATCACAAACTCTGGGGAAAACAGCCGGATCAGATCTGCGAAACGAGAAACCCACATTCCTTACAGTTTTAGGAGAATCAGAGGCGCGAAACATTGCTGTAGAATATGGAAATCTCGCACTAGCCAAACTAGCTGAATTATCTAAGCACCCCATGGATACGACAAATTTATTAGAGCTCACTAAATTTGTGACTAACCGTGATAGCTAACCATTGAAATAGAAAATATGATTTTTTTGAATTAGCCAGTGTACACACTATGGCTTCATTAAATAGATATCCTCTGCTAAATCAAATCAATTCGCCTGCTGATCTACGTGGTATGGACGAATCGGTGCTTATCGATGTGACAAATGAGCTCCGGGAATATTTACTAGAAACTATCTCTGAAGTAGGAGGCCATCTAGCAGCTGGGCTTGGAACGGTCGAACTAGCTACAGTCTTACATTATGTATTCGAAACCCCAGATGATCGCTTGGTATGGGACATTGGGCATCAAGCCTATCCTCACAAAATCCTTACTGGCCGAAAGAGCCAACTCTCAACAATACGACAAGATGGAGGTCTTTCTGGCTTCCTGAAAAGAAATGAAAGCATTTATGACACTTTCGGCGCGGGACATGCAGGCACATCAATCAGTGCGGCCCTTGGTATGGCGTCTGCTGCCCAACTTTCAGGAGTAAATAGAAAGATTGTAGCAATAATTGGCGATGGAGCATTGACTGCAGGAGAGCCAATAGAAGCATTGAACAATGCAGGCGCAGTAGATACTGATTTGTTAGTAATTTTAAATGATAATGAAATGTCGATTTCACGAAATGTGGGTGCTTTGTCCAATTATCTAGCACGTATCTTATCTGGTCGAACATATACTACGGTTCGAGCAGGTGGAAAAAAAGTACTAGGAACAATGCCACCAATGCAAGCATTAGCGCGACGCTGGGAAGAACATCTTAAAGGAATGGTTATTCCAAGCACTTTATTTGAAGAATTAGGTTTCTACTATGTGGGGCCAATTGACGGCCACAACATTCGCACATTGACAACAACGCTTCGCAATTTGCAGTCAATGAAAGGACCTAGATTTTTACATGTGGTCACTAGAAAAGGCAGAGGATATGAGCCTGCTGAGGGGCAACCAACAATTTTTCATGGAGTAACACCTTTCGACAAAACAACCGGAAAAATAGAAAAAAAGCAGGCAGGAAGAACTTTCACGAGTGTGTTTTCTGATTGGCTCTGTGACACCGCTAAAATAGATCACCGACTTGTTGCTATTACACCCGCGATGCGAGAGGGCTCTGGCCTAGTCCGTTTTTCTAAAGAATTTCCGGACCGTTATTTTGATGTTGGCATAGCAGAACAACACGCTTTGACCTTTGCTGCTGGATTAGCATGTGAAAACTTTAAGCCAGTCGTAGCAATATATTCAACTTTTCTGCAAAGAGCTTATGACCAATTGATTCATGACATTAGCATACAAAATCTAGACATAACGCTCGCGGTCGATCGGGCCGGTATAGTTGGCGGAGATGGTGAAACACATCAGGGGATATTCGATTTGAGTTATCTTCGGTGTATACCAAATATTGTCGTAATGGCGCCTTCCAACGAAGCAGAAAGCCGAAATATGTTGTACACGGCCTATGAATTTGATGGTCCAGCAGTGGTGCGATATCCCAGAGGGATCGGTCCAGGCGTGGTAGAAAACCAGAAGATGTCAAAGATTCCAATTGGCATGGCTGAAATCATTCGAACTGGGCATAACATCGCTATTCTTGCTTTCGGATCAATGCTAAGGCCAAGTCTTGAAGCAGGAGATCAATTAGACGCCACGGTGGTTAACATGCGTTTCGTAAAACCCTTAGACAGTGATTTAATCACAACCCTCGCCGAATCTAATGATCTGATCGTTACGGTTGAAGAGAATGTTGTAAAAGGAGGTGCTGGATCAGGTGTAAATGAATTTCTAAATAGAAATAATTTAAATACCCCAACCTTAAATTTAGGTTTTCCAGATCAGCATATCGAACATGGGTCTTCTTCCAAAATACTTGAAAAATATGGTCTCCATGGAGCAGGAATTTATCAATCTATATTATCAAGGGGCTCAATTACGGTTGCTCTAAATATAAGCACTGTTTAAAATATCGGTTTCATAAGCTTGAACTCTTTCCTAATAATGAATTCTTCCGAACCATTTTCAGTCACCCCGCAAATAGCTGACGTCCAAAATTCTGTCGACACTCGCAACTTGAGAATTAATAGGGTAGGTGTGAAAGAATTACGTCACCCAGTTCGAATCATAGATCGTAGTCGATTACAGCAACGAACAATCGCAACATTTAATATGTATGTGGAGTTACCACATAACAAAAAAGGCACTCACATGTCGCGTTTTGTTGAAATCTTAAATAATAATGAGCATGAGATTTCAATGGAAACGTTCCCAACGATGTTGCATGAGGTAATTAATCATTTGGATGCGGAAAAAGGCCGGGTAGAAATGTCATTTCCTTTTTTTCTAAA
>CAYFJI010000065.1:0-10584 GCA_964343365.1 uncultured Acidiferrobacteraceae bacterium | reverse complement strand
TGGCTTAATTTTCCCACTCTCATACCATGAAAACAACTGCATGAGATTCTTATCACTTTTTTTTCTCTCTTCTTGAATAAAGCGACCCCAGAAGACACCAAGTAGAGCGCTCCCTTTAAGTAACAAAAGATTTGTTGAAGCCTTGGGTATATTCTCATTATCGGAGACAAACCCAACGATAAGTATACGTCCATTCCATTTGACCAAGCGTAGAGATTGCTGAAAAGCATCGCCACCAACTGGATCAAAAATAACATCAACTCCTTCATTTCCTGTCAAATGCTTCACCTGATCAAGTAACCTGGGGTGACCTTCTGAGCAAATAATTACTTCATCCATGCTATATAATTTTTTGAGCATTCGCATCTTTACTTCATTACTACCAACAGCAATTACTCGAGCTCCTAACTGATGGCCAACGTCTATTGTTGCGCTACCTACTCCTCCCGAAGCTCCTAATACCAATAAGGTTTGACCTTCTTGTAAATGAGCACGATCAACTAGAGCATGATAACTAGTGCCATAAGTCAGTGAGAAACTTGCTGCAACATCAAATGGCATGCTATCTGGGATCAACCAACAATGGTTCTCTGACACTACAATTTCTTCCTGCATTCCCCCTGAAATTAAGATTGCTATGACTCGATCTCCTACAGAGAACCCAACACTATTTTCGCCAACTCCTAAAACCTCACCTGCAACCTCAAAGCCCAAGACAAACGGTAGCTCAGGTTTTACTTGATATTGGCCTCTCATCATTAAAACATCTGGAAAATTAACTCCACATGCTCGTACTCTTATTAAAATTTCTTTAGGGCCTGGAAGTGGGGAATCAATATTCCTAACCTCTAAAACTTCAGGTTCACCATACCTTGGACAAACCAATGCTCTTATTTTTCCCATAAGATTATGATCAAAATATAGACTTTCTGAAATTTAAATTTTAGTTGGTAAAAACGACATCGAATGACTCGTTTTATCTACAATATTTTTTTCAATTAATATATTCTTCAACTGATTTAAATGGTTATTGATAAAAGGAATTAGGTCTGGATTCTTATGCGCTCGCCAGCCATAGCGCCTCATTTCTTGTATCACTTCATTGGGATTCTTTCCTTGAACCAAGATGCGATAACTTGCCACCACTCCGCCTGTTCGCTGTGTCCCAGCAGCACAATGTATTAACACCACTTTGTTATTTCTGACACATTCATGAAGTTTACAGATAGCGGATGCATATTGGCTAATATCTCCTGTGCCATCACCTAAAAGTGGGTATACAAATTGTTCAATACCACGCTCTCTTATTACTTTCTGCTCTCCCTCATAATTAACGTTACCCGGAAGTGGATTTAGTAGTGACACTACGACATCAATGTTACGTTTCTTTACTTGCTTCTTAAATTGTATCGGAGTAAGTTGGCCACTTCGGAAAATAGCGTTATCCTCTACCACCCCCCATCTTTTCGGAAATAAATACCACTTAACATGCTTGTCGAACAAATATCCAAAAAATAAGAGAAGGAAAAACCAAAGAACTATTTCACTAACCATTTTCCATGTTCACCAATTGTTATAGAGCATTATTTGATTGTTCTATATAGAGCTTAGGCAACTCTTTTGTTCGAATTAACTGAAAATAATCTCAGATAAAACATGTCATCGAATAAGTTCGACACAAAAAATCATTGACTCACAATAAATTAACGAGGCCCAACTTAGCATACTCTCAGATCATAGTTCCAATTGTTTTGCCTCTAAGTAATCTATGAGTAATCCTGGCGCTAAATGTTATATTTGGTTAAATCAATTAAAATAAAAAGAAAAATTCGATATAAATTACTCAACGCACCTTAACGATACTTGTATCTATTAAAAATTTTTAATATACCAACTAATACTGAACCTACCAATAGACGCTTGAAAAAAGCCGGGGTCTATTTAAATAGATCCCGGCTTTATTTTTGTACTAAACTTTTATAAACCTCTATGACATTAATTAAAACAAAAGAGCTTTATGTCGTTCAGTTCTCGATCCAAACATCATTGTAATATGGATAGAGATTCCAAAGAGTAGGCTGCCAACCATGCACATTATTTCTCTTGGCAAAAACAGCATTCTTCGTTACCAAACTCACATAAGGTACTTCCTCGCAGTAAGCTTTTTGAAAAGCGGTGGCCGCAGCTTGCCCTTCCTCATTTGTGCCCGCAGTTTGCCATGCAGTCATTGCCGCATCGATGGCTGGAACATTAGCTCGTGACATATTTGGAAAAGGTATTGTCACGCTGTTGACAAACAAATTGAGTACATCTATTGGAATCGGCCATAACCAGAAGAACAATGTCATGGGTGCCGCATCGCGGCCCTGCGCTGACTGTTTCTCAAAGGTAACCGCTCGATCCGCCATATTGACCTTTGCTTCGAATCCGCCTTCACGTAACATAGCCGATACTGCAGTCGCTACAGCTTCGTTAATTGATTCCGCTTGTGCTACAAACTCGAATGACATAACTGTTCCATCTTTTTCCCAAATCCCATCGCCATTCAGAGACCAACCAGCCTCAGTCATTAAAGCTGTAGCTCCTTCCATATTATAGCTAATCAATTCTTCAACGATCGGATCATAGGTGCGATCGGTAGACGGCAAAGGTCCAGGCGTCGCAACAGCATCGCCAAAGAAGACAAAATCCCTAATAGCTTCTCGATCTATTAGATGAGCTATCGCCTTACGAACCCGTACATCTCCAAACAACTCACTATGGTCCTGGTTTAAAGTAAGAATGTATCCAGACCACTCTGGGAATCTATAAACAGTTATATCCGAGTTGCTTTCAAGTCGACTGACATCCTGTGGCGCGGGGCCTTTTAACGTATCGATATCGCCATTTTCCAGTTGAACTGCTCTTTGGCTCGCCTCTGGAATAAAAGTCCATCGAACTGCATCAAGATGTGCCTTACCCCGATTCTCAAACCACGGAGTGTTAGATCCAGGGTAATCTTCCCAACGCTTCACCAACACATGGCTACCAGGCACCCATTCCTCATGCGTGAACGGACCAGTTCCGTCGGCAATTTCAGTCCCGTAAGTCGAGTTGGCGGTATCACCACCTGCTTCCCTCCACGTATCGGTACAACTGATTCGAAAATAACCAGTCTTATGAGGGCCTAAGGTACCAACCCATGGGTTTTTCATATTAATAACTAACTGGTCACCTTCAGAAGTATAGTTGTCAACCGCTGCAGCTAGTGTAGCAATGAAAGCCAAAGACTTAAATGTCGCCAGATAGTCCGCTACAGCTGCTGCGTTTGCTGGTTTACCCGAGTGAAATGTTCTATTTGGATCAATATCAAAGCGATACTGCATTCCATCATCGGATACCGAAAATCCGGTCGCAAGTTGCGGCGCATCTCCTCCATCCGGATCATTAGTCAAGATGGCTTCATATATTGCAAAAAATGCTGGATCGTACCAATTGGTTGTGATGGGGTCGTGCTTTGAAAAATCTAGATCATAACCTTCACGTAGAGTTCCACCTTTTTGCACATGTCCATCTGCTTTTACTGCTGATGTAGTAGGAATTAAAAGCGAACCTGCTACACTCGCCGTAACTCCGATGGCGGCAGCTCGCTTCATAAACTGACGTCGATTCAACTTGCCCTTATGATAGTCACTAACGAGGTGATCCAACTCCTCCCTTATTTCCATCTTGCTCATATTGTCCTCCAATGTACATTGTTTTTTCTCATGAAGCCCATTCTCTGTTAATCACCGAATAGACACCAGACTTGCAGGTAACACTATAGTTAACCCGAAAACATGTCAAGCTGGCTTTATAATTTGCTCAATTGTCCGATCTCTAACAATCAAAAAATGTTGATTTCTATAGCCGTGCTAGTTTCTAACCAGGATAACGGGCTCTAAACTCAGATTCTGTTTCTTCTGTCCACATTGCACCAAACGGCAATGCTAGCTCCTCATACTGATCTGTTTTGCAAGGACGTCCTTTCTTAACATAAAGCTTGATTTCATCGTCTTTGAAATATAAAACATAGGAATAAACCGTCTGGTGCACAGCATGATTACAAATACCAGTTGTCCCATTATCATGACTTGTTTGCAGTGCATAAATATCATCTATACTCGTCGCGCCTGCTACTCTTTCTTTAGAACACGACAATCGAGAAATACTCGTAATAGTGTCGCCATCCATCGCGCTACCATCAAAAAGAAGGTGATGGTTTGTTCGGGTAATTTGTCGAGATCGCCTTTCAACTGCTATATTGTGTCCATGGATTTCAACAGCCGCTAATGTTTCTTGGTCAATCATAACAAGATTTGAACACCAGTAGGCTCTAGAAGAAACTGCATGTTGGAGGGCCAAGATAGCAGTTTCAACCGAATGTGCTTCCGTTAAAGCAATCTCAGTTAATCGATCATAATTTTCACCATCTAATGGTTCTTCACGAACATTAGCATCGCAGCAAAACAACCCATGCTCATTTGCACCGATAGAAAAACCAGAAAACTGGTCTGCGGAAGAATCAAGGTTAGCCCAAGTTGACACACCTTTCACACCCATAATTCTTTTAGAAATTACAATCTCATCTTCAAAGCTATCACGGCCAAAATCCTTGTTCTTAAACAACAAGTATTCGGCGCCTAACCTCAGTGCTCCTATAGTGCACATTTCCTTACTAAGACGATGTGAGAAATTAACTTATACCTTTATGTGCCTCTTCCCATGTAGCGCCTCCCGTACTGTTTACCCAGTAACTTTTAGCCCAACCTACACCTTGCCATGTTCTCACTTTTGTAGGAGTCAGTCGAAATAACCAACGTGGTTGATCAAGCGTTGGACCTAGGTACTTAGGTCCATCGGGGCCTAAATAACGAACTGACATTTGCTCTGCAATGCCAACCCACTTTCCTCCCACTACACTCTCTTCAACTAACTCAGCAACACCATCGAAATGGAATTTCTCCATAGTATTGACGTCATCAATAACAGCCGAAACTCTGGGATCCGCTTTTAAATACTCAGCCCACTTCGATCGGGATCGCGGTATAACCCAAAAAGTGCCCCAGCAATCTTTGCCAACGTTACAACCCTCCTTCTTTTCCCATTGATGCCAACACGGGATAATAAAAGGATCACCATTCGGTTTCAGACATGCGAGTCTTAACGTCATCCCTTTGGTTAAAAAAGCCTCTATACTTTCTGACTCCATAGCGCCAGCTTTCAAGCTATGAGACGCATCATCATACTTCTTATCCATATTTGTCTTCCTCATTCATTATTGATATTCGGTGATCAACCAACCCACTATTTGTGGCTAGTAATAATGCAATCTTAGCGAGGTCAGTTGCGATGTCAACTTTCAAAGACGCTCCTTACGCCGATATGTTACGCTTGGCATCAAAACTAAATCGCGCTGAAAGTTCGGCAATGGAGGCTGAAATGGAGAGATTTAAAGGAAAACGAATATTTGTAACGGGCGCTGGCAGCGGTTTTGGGCGTCGCACAGCAGAGAAATTTGCAGAAGAAGGAGCATCAGATATCTACTTGGTTGAAATATTTCAGGACCGTCTCGATATAGTGACCGAAGAAGTTCGAAAACGTGGATCTAACCCAATTCCTATGTGTTTCGATTTAGCCGATGCCGAAAAATGTAGCGAATCGATGGCTACAGCTCTTACAGAAGGTTCATTAGATGTTCTGATTTGTAATGCAGCTGATGTAGAAGAGAAACGATTTATCAATATTGAACTAGATTCCTGGAAACGACAACTGGATGTCAATCTAACCGCCTATTTTATCTTGAGTCGAGATGCGGCACGATCCATGGTAAAGGAGCGTTCCGGTGTAATTCTTTTTACTGCCTCTATCGATGCGCAGGGACATTCTCTTGGTTTTACACCCTACTGCGTGACAAAAGCAGGCGAGGTCTCCTTGATGAAATCAATGGCAGTCGAGCTGGCCAGATCGGGGGTAAGAGTAAATTCGGTAAGTCCCGGGCCTGGTGATACCCAACAAAGCACTGACCTTGTAGGTGAAGAACTTATGGAGAAGTGGAGAAAGCATGGGTTCCCCGAAGTTCCCCTAAACCGTCTTGTTTCGGTCGATGATATCGCCGATGCATTCCTCTATCTTGCATCTGATGCTGCTCGTTTTGTCACCGGGCATGATTTAGTAGTAGATGGTGGTCACACAGCGGATGTATATGAAATTCCTTATCCAGAGGATAGCGATCATGAATATGCTTAGCATTTAAACTTCTAAGATCAACTATCTCTAAATAGGCTGATTGACAATGTGAAAAATGAAACGCGAAAATGATCTAAACAACCCATCAAGACGAGGTTTCCTTACTGGTCGACTTCGTTTTAGATCTTCGGGAAATACGCCCGATGACCTACAATTAAACATTGAGCTTTTGAACTGCTCAAAAATTTATGAAACTGACTCCAGCGATACATCTATAAAATATACGATATTAAACAAGGGTATTGAGAGAGCCTCCATAATCGTAAAACGAAGGCGCCGAAAAATGACTCAAGTTATGAAACTTATCCACCTCGATCCCCAAGAAACTTATGACGGATCATGGAAAGAGCACGATTTGGACCACCGAGAGAACTATGCTATTGAAGTAGAAGCACGCTATAAAAAAGACACCATCACTCGGGAACATGTGTTTAGTCAGAGTGATACGTAGTGACATGTTCTATACTTTAATCCTGTCATTATTCTAATCTTTGCTATAGAAATGACAAATTCAGGCAACTGTATGGATAATTTTTGAAAAATATGGCATCTATAACGCTCGATGATGATGTTGCACTATCTGTACGACATCTAGTAAAGAATTTCTCGATAGGTGGTAGCTGGTATTCAAATAGGCATGAGGGGATTGTCTCTGCGATTGCAGACATTTCTTTTGATATTCGTCGCGGAACTACAATGGGACTCGTTGGCGAATCTGGCTGTGGAAAATCTACTACCGCGAGATGCATTTTGCGACTAATTGATCCGACGTCTGGCTCCGTTCTTTTCCGAGTTAATTCAGATTCAAGTCAAGTAATTGATATCTTGACTGAACCCCCAGAGTCCCTGAGGCGTCTCCGTCAAAACATGCAAATTGTTTTTCAGGATCCATTCGCATCACTAAATCCTAGGATGACAGTTGGTAAGTCTATTGAAGAAATACTTATTGTAAATTCAAACTTGGATCGTAATGAGCGACAATCTAGAGTTCTTGAATTACTTGACCTTGTTGGATTGGAAACCGTTCATGCGAAACGATTCCCTCATGAATTCTCGGGAGGACAGCGGCAACGTATAGGGGTAGCGCGGGCTCTTGCATTGAATCCCAGTTTTATCGTTTGTGACGAACCAGTTTCCGCGCTAGATGTCTCCATTCAAGCGCAAGTGCTTAATTTGCTCTCAAAACTGCAAAGTAATCTAGGATTGACCTATTTATTTATAACACATGACTTAGCGGTTGTTCGGCAAATTTGCGATGAGGTGGCCGTAATGTATCTTGGGAAAATCGTTGAACATAGCCCAGTCGAAACTTTGTTTGCGCAACCAATGCATCCCTATACTCAAGCGCTCGTTTCCGCAGCGCCTATCCCAAATCCTGAAAAACAAAGAAATCGAACACGAATACTTTTAGAAGGAGATGTGCCAAGCCCAATCAATCCTCCGACAGGGTGTCGTTTTCAATCCCGATGCCCCATTGGAAAGAACGAAATAAAATGTCTAGAGGTTGAACCGTCATTAGTGAAGATCGATGATGAACATCAAGTGGCTTGTCATTTCCCAGAAGTCCGCTCAGTTATTTAATACCATGTGTATTTCTGGAATGCACTATCATATAAAAACAATGAATATGCTAATTTTTTATTTAAGAATTAATATGGGAGAATGAGTATGCCTATAATTGATAGCCACCTGCATTTATTCAAAGCTGTATCGACTCAATACCCTCGCCCCGTGTATCCTGGTCTAGCAGATGCAGAACTTGAAGTGACAGCTGAAATCCTATTGGAAAAAATGGAAGGTGCGAGGGTAGATAAAGCTATAGTGGTACCCCTCGGATCTCAAGATGAATATTTAGCCGAAGTCATTAAACGCTATCCAGGTAAGTTCGCAGGAATTGGTGTCTACGATGAAAGTGCGTCTGATCAAGCAAGAAATCTAGATCAGAGAATGAAAAATGCAAACATACAGGGAATCCGAATTGGATTAGTTGATTCGAATGAAAAGAGACCGGATGATCCACGTCAGTACTCCATGTTTCCTTTATTGAAAGCAATGGCGGAACGAGATTTACGAGTTTGGTTCTATGGGGAATCAACCCAAGTAGCATTGCTCCCAAACGTACTTGATATCTTGCCAGATTTAACCATAGTTTTTAACCACTGTGGATTCATGGTTTCTTTATCGAATCTAGCTGTCGATGAATATGGTCGTCCCCGCTTTACTACGGAAGTACCGCCACACACCTTAGACTTGTTGGGTCAATTAGCGGATCGACAAAATACCTACGTGCATTTTTCTGGCCAGTATGCTTTTAGTCATGACGAATACCCTTATAAGGACATGCTGCCAGTCGCGAAACATCTATACCAAACTTTTGGGGCTGAGAGAATGATGTGGGCTTCTGATTTCCCATGGATTGAAAAATATCCAGGCTACCAACAACAACTTGATATAGTAGATTATCTGTTGCCGGATCTCGATGAGACCGAAAGAGAGAAAATTAGAGGTGGCACAGCTGACTCACTTTTTTATTTCTGAATCATGAACCTTAGCTTCTGTAATGGCTTGATCGATAGCTTTCTCTTGCCATTCTTGGTGTGCGGGAACGAGATACCGCTGGAGAAAAAGCGTCATGTCTCCGATTAAATGCTGATGCTCTCTAAGTAAATTTGGTCCCTGTTTTGCAGATGCAACTGAAGCCCAGAGTTTTTTCGGGCCTAAACGATCAAAGATTTGTCGAGCCTGTTCGTTGCCTTTAGTATCACTAGTGCCTGAAATTACAAGATAGGAAGTATCAAACTGACGAGAAACATCTTCGTAATCACTAGGCTCTTCAAACAGTGGTGACACTGCCACATGTACCTTCGGGGCAAAAGATCCATGAATAGAACAAAGTTTTTCAGAAATTTGTCCATGAGTGCATAAACCCAAAGGACCCCACACTGTGCCTAGCTCTTTCAATAAATCTTGAACATCAGACAACAAAGATTCATTGTTCGGTTCACCATCCGAAAACCCGTGACCCCGCAGTTCCAAATTAATTACTCGAAAACCCTTGTTAGCTAATTCTTTATCTACATCTTTCCATATGTCCAAATCCTCCTCATAGTCATGTAATAAAACAACAGGTGCACCGCGAATGGGCCATTCATAGCCTCTCATTGTTAACCCCGCATCCAATGTAACTTCAATACTCACTGGCGCAACTTTCATTTAGCAAACTCCTGTGGATTAATACATCTTAGCTTTCCTTTACCCGAAGTCAATAATTCTGGGTGCGATTCCCAGCAGTCCTCTATTGAGTAATCACATCTCGGGGCAAATTCACACCCTGGAGGGGTAACCTGCGGTGGAGGAACTCGACCCGGAATTGCATGCAGGGATCCTCGTCTCATAGTAATGTCCGGAATAGCAGAAAGCAGGCCTTGGGTATAAGGATGCCGTGGGTTATCAAACAGCTCTTGAACCGTAGCTTCTTCAACAATCTCTCCAGAATACATAACTGCTACTCTGTCTGCCACAGCAGCAACCACAGCTAAATCATGAGTGATCAGTAACATTCCCATCTTTCGTTCTCTTTGTCGGATCCGAAGACTTTCCAATATTTGCGCTTGAACAGTCACATCAAGAGCCGTAGTGGGCTCATCAGCAATTAAAACTGCTGGGTCTAATACGGTTGCCAACGCAATCATAACTCGTTGCCGCATGCCGCCAGAAAGCTCATGTGGATAACTCTTCAACCTTTTTCTTGCATCGGGCAATTGTGCCTCGTTTAGAGCATGAATAGCCAATTTCTCAGCTTCTGAATTACTTACATCTCGATGAACCATTATCACTTCTTTGAGCAAACTACCGACAGTAAAGACAGGATCCAAGGAGGTAATTGGATCTTGGAAAATCATTGAGATTTCCTCAGCACGCAATTTCCGCATTTCTTGGGCCTTGAGTTGTGTCAAATCTTTGTCGCAATAAGTAATCGTACCACCCGTAATCCGCGCAACATTATTTGGTAATAATCCCATTATTGATAATGCCGTCATAGATTTTCCACAACCACTTTCTCCAACAAGACAAACTATCTCATTAGCGTGAACCGATAAAGAAACCCCTTTTACAACTTCAAAGGAATCACCTTCACTGTAAATGGATATTCTGAGATCCTTGATCCTGATCAATTCTCCAGTAGAAAACTCACTCATATTTATCTAGCTCGGTGGTGTCTGGATTTTTATCAAGAAATAGGATATGTGTCGACATTATTGGTTTGACCTACGCAGTCTGGGATTAGCTAATGTATAACCAGTATCCGCAAGCCAA
>CAYFJI010000064.1:0-10864 GCA_964343365.1 uncultured Acidiferrobacteraceae bacterium | reverse complement strand
GGTTGCAGGTTCGAGTCCTGCCGGGCGCGCCATAGTTATCAAATACTTAAGACAGATTTCTAGAATTTGTTCATCTCATATAATTTAGATTCAGTGTTTTTCAAACAGGTTTAATTGAATTAAATGCGCAGGCTAAGCAGTATTTTTTAGCATTTGTCCACCAGTGTGTATTTAATACAAATTACCTCATCCGAAAGCTAATGGAACCAACTTTTGTGCAAGATCCATTAATTTGGCCTTTGCATTCAGGTTGAGTGGAGCCAAGGGGTTACGCACATGATCGGATTGAATTACGCTACCTTCTTTCGTAACGATCTTGGTAATCCGTAAGCCATACTGCTAGAAACATACTCAAGGCAGGACGCGTTAGTTGATCCCGTTCCCTGTCATTTAATAGAAATTGCTCAGAATAATTTGCAATTATTAAAAAGACGATGTGCACCCTAATCAATCATACAGTCAAGCCTGGTTTGCTAGATCAAGTAATTCTATTTCGGCAAAGGGAACTGGAACGATGGAGAAGCCTTTTATAGCCTTTAATTTTATTGACATTATATTTATGGATTTTTAAGAAAACTATCTTAAAAAGAAACTAGATAGTTGGGCGAAATGTAGTAAATCATGGGCAGTAGGTGATAGAATGGCTAGGTACCTCTATATGAAGCCCGTTGCGTTATTTTTTTGATTAGCGTGACCTATTTCGTGTCACAGAATAAATCAAATAATAATCGAACAGAAGATATGTTAGAGGGCGTGGTTGGTCCGACCTTACTTAGACTGACACTTCCAATGATAGTGGGGCTATTGTCAGTTCTCCTTATCAATCTTGTTGACACATTTTACATTGGGCAATTAGGTCTCATCGAGCTTGCGTCAGTTAGTTTCACCTTTCCCATAGTTTTTGTGGTTTGGAGTATTGCATTTGGAATAGGGATAGGAACATCCTCAGTTGTAGCGCGCGCTATAGGGCAAGGCAATCATCGAGAGGTTAAGATGCTCACGACTTCCAGCTTATATCTAACATTCCTAGTAATGGCCGCAGTCGGTGTTTTTGGCGTGATAACCATTAATCCTGTCTTCACTATGCTGGGCGCTAGCCCCGATATGATGCCATTAATTCGGGATTATATGGTTATTTGGTTTTTGGGATACCCACTGGTTGCACTTCCTATGGTGGGCAATAACGCGATTCGAGCAACCGGGGATAGCAAGACACCGAGCATAGTGATGATGGGCCTAGCGATCGTCAACGCAATACTTGATCCATTCTTTATTTTTGGAATCGGACCTTTCCCAATGATGGGGGTCAAGGGAGCTGCGATTGCGACAGTAATTTCCTATTTCTTTGCGTTAGGAGCAGGTTTTTGGGTTCTAGGAAAACGCGAAAAGATGCTAGAAATCAAGTTTCCATTATTTGAAAAATTATTTTCGTCCTGGGGTCGTATCCTCTATATTGCGACACCAGCTGCTTTTGCAAATGTGCTGGCACCGCTCGCAAGCGCTGTGTTGACAAGAATTATTTCGAGCTATGGTGCAGATGCTGTAGCAGCGTTTGGAATTGGAACTCGTATAGAGGCTGTTGCCATGCTAGGTGTAATGGCGTTGACAGCGATTTTGACTCCGTTCATAGCCCAGAATTTGGGTGCGAGAAATATGGATCGCATTCGCGACGCATTAAATTATAGCAGTAAATTTTCTCATGTCTGGGGACTTTTGGTAGCTTTGTTGCTCGCGGTTAGCGCTTATCCCATCGCTTCTGTATTTAGTGACGATGCTGGCGTTCAATATTTGAGTCGTGCTTATCTTTGGATTCTGCCAATCAGTTTTGGTTTTGTGGGCCTTGCAATGATTGCAAGCTCTGCATGCAACGGGTTAAACCGACCCTTTGAATCTTTTGTTGTACAGATTTTTAGACTTTTTATTTTGATTGTACCGCTTGCAATGATCGGCTCATGGCGATTCGGAATACTTGGAGTTTTTGGAGGAATTTTTGTGGGTAATTTAATAGCTGGTGTGATTTCTATCACTTGGGTTAAGTTTTCAGTATTTTTGAAGACGGAAAAATTAATCCAGAAGCCAATACCGATGCAAAAGATTGAACAGAAATGATTTGAGTTTGTGTTAGATGTTTTGTCTGGGTTAGAAGTTTAGATTGCGCTAATCCCAGTTAGGAGCCCATGGTACTAGATCTTTGTCGATAAGCCTGTGATTGAGACTAGTCATGACTTCAATCCGACTCATATCAATACTAGAAAGAACAAAATCCATAACGTTGAAATTATTCTCGATGTTTTTCCGTTTTGTTGACATAGAATTTATAGAGACGCCTTTTTGTAAAATCCATCTCAGCGCTACCTGGCTAGAACTTTTTCCATAATTCTTACCGATTTCTTCGAATACCGGATACTGAGAAATTTGTCCTCGAGCAACCGAACAATAGGAAGAAAGCGGAATGTTTGTTTCATCTGAAGCATCGAGAAGAGCATCTTGATTGAGCAAGGGATGAAATTCGACCTGATTTATTATTAACGGTGTGTTGATGATACTTGCAGCAGTTCGCATCATGGCGCTTGTATAATTAGAAACTCCAATATGGAGTGCAAGTTTCTGTTTATATGCTTGTTCAAGTAGTTGTAAGGAACTGAGAATTTGTCCACCGACTGGAGGCCAGTGCAAAAGTAAAATATCAATTTGGTCTATTCGCAAATCACGCAGACTTTTTTCAACAGATGGTATGAAAAGTTTGTCAGTAAAATTTTCAGGGTGTACTTTTGTCGTGATAAATAGATCATTCCTAGTAATAGCAGCAGCAGATAAGCACTCTCCGATATCCTTTTCATTTCCGTACATTTGCGCTGTGTCAATCGATCGATATCCAATATCAAGTGCTGTATCTAATGCGGCATGAAGTTGTTCGCCTTTTAGCGGAAAGGTCCCAAACGAACGTTCGTACCCTCTCTGAAGATAAATATTCATTTATTGAAAAACTGTTTGGAATTATTATGATTAAGGTAATGATACTAGTAATTTGAGCGTGTGTTACTAAAGTTTTGGATTGGTTGCACCCTAATACTACAAAATTTATAGGTACGACAACGAGTTTTTTGGAATATAATGCCGACTTAACTCCTATCAGATGGATCTTTCTAATGTTTTACAAAGTTACTTGGTATTGTTTTAGTGCTTGGTTGCATTAGAATTGGCTTTCAAAGAATGAAGATGATATTGCGCTGTGGTGCCAGATTCATTTGACATTAGTCCGGCTGACCGCTTACGTCAGGTTCTCGAATCCATAGGACATGCCATGCGCTTATGCGCCGAATCGACTGAGCATGAGATTGTAATAAGGCAATTCGAGAAGGAAATTAGTTCAGCTCAACCCAAAGCGAATATCGTGGCTACGCATACCACACCCAATATGCTGTATACAGCGTCTGATACCAGCCTATCAAAATCCTTAATTGAAATCGGTAATTATTTTCCGTGGACTGAATCCCCTAGGACACCAAAAATGAGAAATCGAATAGCATTATGTAATTTCAATGATATGTATCATTTGGAGCACTCTATTGCAGGCTTGCTCTATATGGAACCAAGTTTGGTTTATCCAGAGCATTCTCATGCACCGCCAGAGCTTTACTTTATCCTATCGGGAACTGCTGAATGGCGTTATGGAGGCAGCAAAGAATATCAAACATTGTCATCAGGAAATTTGATACATAATAATCCACTTGATCTGCATGGAGTGCAAAGCAAAGAAACATCAGTTTTGGCTTTTTTTCTGCTTTGGGGAACGGAGCTGAGTACGCTTAGGGAGAATTTAAGAAAGCTCAACGCGTAATGTCCAGAATCTCAACAATGCTTGAAGATTGTAATTTTTTTTGCCCCAATGTTCGGGAATGGTAAATTATGCCTTCAAAACTAATGAGATGTTTAGCGTATTCTGAGGCTAGGAACTTTCCAATAACCGTATCTGGATATTGCTTTGTTTTCCAATTATCGTAGCTTGGGGTGATAATCATATGAGTTAGGTTGCTACTTTGCATTTGTGACAAGAATTTTTCATATGATGCTCCATGATAGAACTCTAATTGAGTCTGAGCTACATGAGGGATGAATAAATAGGGCACTTCAAATAGGTAATTCATGTAACGGATTGGATTAGCAATTCGGTCATTTTTTGATAAATTTGAATTGACCCAATCAGCAATCTCATAGTTACTAACATTTCTATATAAATAGTCATTCCTAGATTCATCCTGAAGAAAATATTGAAAATGGTTAATCGAAAATATGATATGAATCGCGATACCCATCCCGATAGTTGTTATCGAAGCGAGGCTCAGCAATAAAGTCGATGAAGTATTTTTTAGAAGACGATGAATAACAACTGTACCAATTAAAAGTGCTATTGGGTAAATCGGCAGAAGATGTCTGCTAATTTGAAAACTTGGAATGAAAAACCATAAAACATAGTAAACAAGAATCGGTATAGCTATGTATGTAATTACTGAATTTTTACACAATTTTCTTCCCTTAAATAAGCCATAAAGGATACCAGGTAGAAGTATCCAAAGAAAAGGGCCTAGTCCTGTTCTAGCTACACCCATGCAACTTGCTGGAAATAATGTTGCTACAAATGGATAGTTGACCAAACCAATTATTGATCTGGGAAAGCACAATGATTCATCTAGGAATGTGCGAAAAAGATTATCAATTTCGGCATTCCAGTAGATTGTGTCATTAAGATCAAAAATTGAAAAAAATGTGGGGAAGATAGGCATTCCCGAATGCCACCAATTCCATAAATACCACTGCAACCCGCTAATAAGGACAAAAAGAGAAAAAATGCAAAATGACCGTAAACGATTCTTAGGTATCAGAATCACCACGAGCAAGCCTATTGCGGCAAATAAGCCTAAATATTTGCTTCCTATAAAGAAGCCTGCCATTAATCCCGCTACCGCCAATTTGCCCCAATGGTTATTTTTGATTGTATCTGCAGCAAACAAAGCTCCAATTAACATAAAAAGTCCTGTTTTAACCTCTAACTGACCTGTGCCAGCGCCAAAAATTACTGCTGGCGTACTTAAAAATATCAAGATTAAGACCAGTGACCAATGGCACGCTAACCAACGACGCCCTACACCATAAATAGCGAGACAGATTACCCCTTGGGTTATAAATGCCCATAAAGTTAATCCTATTTCACCGCCAAGTGCATATGCATGAATGTAAAGCATGTGATTTAAAAGCGGAATTGCCCCTTGAACTGCGATAGGCACAAACTCAATTACTCCATTAGTCAAGAATAATTTTGGTAAAGCAAAGTGATAGGCTAGAGAATCAGCATCGGCCGGTGGCGCCATTGCTTCTAATAATTCCAGCATACCAACAAATACAATACCGATAAGAGGCAGATAAGTTTTATAATTGGGAGGATTTATACGTATCTGTTTCAAATGATCGAGAATGAAAAAATAGCCCATCCATCCCGGAAGAAGCAACAGTATCAGCATCCAAATTTCTAAGTGACCAGAAATTCCTGGCCAAAAAGTAAGCCATCCGATAGTTCCAATTCCAAGGGCAAAAGCAGTAGTTAGTTTCTCGGCGAAGTGTTTTGACCTATCAATTCCAACGATCTTTAGCCAGATAAATCCATAACCGCATGATGCTAAAGAAATTAAAGTTACAGCAAGAAGACCTTTTATCACCGAGTTAACCGCTTATTAATGGCATGAATAGTTTTTTGATGATATCCAAAAATTGATAAAGATAAGCACTAACAGAAAATACAACCCATATTAGTATGATGGAAATTAGTATTTTGTTCTTAGCCATAATCTGTCAAATTACTTAATTGTCTATAAACTTTTGAGCCCATAACTCAAAAAATAGTAAGGTCATTACTTGAACCAATAAGGAGATGTCTTGACTTTTACGATCAAGTAATTTTCTTACATATTCCACTTCAAACAAGCCTCTTCGTCTTATGGAATCGTCACTCAAGTTATCGCGCACAAATTCCCAAAACGAAGAATCAAAACACTCGTCCACGGGCAAATAAAAAGCCCGTTTCTTTTTTTTTATGATGTGAGCGGGTACTCCACCATGTTTAGAAAGAGCATTTCTCAAGATTATTTTTTGTTTAAATCCTTTGGTTTTGAGTGAAGGCGGAAGGCTAAGTAAAAATTCGACAAGATGATGATCTAGAAAAGGGAATCTACCTTCTATCGAGTGTGCCATGGTCAATTTGTCCATTCTCATCAACGTGAAGTCGGCATTCCAATAACGTAAATCCAATTTTAGGATCTTATTTTGTAAATCACTATCATTACAGCTATCTAAATAATCGGAGAAGCGATTACCAATGCCATGATTGGAGACGTATTGATTGTAGAAGTCATCCTTAAACAGCTTCTTTTGATCTTCGTGGTCGAAGGCGCTAGCTAATGACAAATACGCCTGTGACGGATTTGTAATATTATTTGCATATTTGTATAAACGATTCAGCCCAGACTTACCCATTACTGCTGGATAAGGAAAAAAAGGCTCTAACATATTATGTGGAATTAGTTTAAGTAAACCAGCTATGTGTGATATGGCAACATTGGGAATTATGGAACTTAGTTTGTCGCTAAAAAGCATTACAAGATGATGGATATATCCACCTAGGACTTCATCAGCTCCATCGCCTAAAAGAACAACCTTAACTTTTTCAGAAGCTTTTTTTGCAAGCAGATATGTTGGCAGAATGATTGGGTGGCCTAAAGGTTCTTCAAGATGTGTTATTACTTCCGAAAAATGCTCATAATCATTACCCGAGATGTATATTGAATCATTGTTTACACCAATTAGCTTGGCATTTCTCTTAGCTTCTTGAATTTCATCATTTTGCAGTCCAAAGCCTAAAGTAAAAGTGTTAACTTTTTCAGTGGATTGCTTCATTAGCGCTGTAACAGCGGAAGAGTCAATTCCAGCGGAAAGGAACGCACCAACTGGAACGTCTCCCATTAATCTCTTTGTTACCGACTCCTCAAAAAGGGATAGAAAGTGTTCTGTTGCATTCGTTTTTGAAAGTTCTGTTGCTTGATTAATCTGTGACAGATCCCAATATCGTATGGGTTTTCCTATACAAGATGGGGTGCACGTCATTATTGATCCAGGCTCCAATTTTTGAATATTATTGAAGAGAGATGAGTCTCCAGGAACATATCTTAGACTAAGATAATCAGACAGTGCAGACCAGTTTATTGCAGCCTTTGCACCGTATGCTAGTATAGGTTTAATTTCAGACGCAAAAATTAAACGTTCACTATTTACATGATAATAGAGAGGTTTTATCCCAAGCCTATCTCTGAATAAATGTAGTTTCTTGTCACGTCTATCCCAAATGGCAAACGCAAACATCCCGTTTAATCGATGCACTACATCAAATCCGAATTCTTGAAAACCGTAAAGAATCGTCTCGGTATCAGTGCGTGATTTAAACTGATAGCCTAAATTACGCAGAGTGCTGCGCAAAACTTCATGATTGTATATTTCCCCATTGTAGACGATGCAAAATCTACCGTCACTTGTGAACATTGGTTGATGACCATCACGTGACAAATCTATGATTGAAAGTCTTCGATGGACCAAGCCCACGAATTCGTCCACGTAGATGCCATGATCATCCGGGCCCCTATGCACCATTGCTTTTTGCATAGATTCAAGTAACGCCTGGTCTATAGGTGCCTTGTTTTGTTCGAACACACCCCCAATTCCGCACAAAATAACTTACCTTATATTCTTATTATTAAATGAGTTTAAACCATCTTACTTAAAACAAAGGTTCGCCTAAGGCAAATTGTTCTTAAAAAGAAATTAGGGCAATATTTTTCTAAATACTGATCTAGTCGAATAGATATTTTATTATTAAATGGTAGCACTATTGTCGTATTTTCTTCTTCAATTGCTAGTTGGTTATGACTAAATATTTTTGTCAGAGTACTTCGTTTTGGGAAGCGATGCGGGCCTTCACTATGGTTAAATCCAATAATGGCACTAATCCAATGTACGGGCTCCCATAAGGCATTCGGGCAAGTCAATATCATTATTCCATCTTTTTTCATTACTCTAGCCAATTCCTTAATAAACAGTGCGCGATTGGAAACATGTTCAATTGTTTCATAAGAAACAACTAGATCAAACATTGAGTCCGAGAATGGTAACTCATACTTATCTGTTTTAGAGATCTCGTAGTCCAAGTCTAAAGCGTCTAATCGATTCTTGGCTATTTCAATAAGGCGATCGCTGTAATCAAGCAAATATGACTTTTTTACTACACCTTTTTCTGACCAAAATTCAGTACCTTTGCCAGTTCTAGACTGAATATCAAGCATCATCAGATTGGTACCAATATATTGTTTCGCCAAAATCCATGAATTTGAAAATCGTCTGAGATAAGGATACATAGTTTCATTAATATGATCATAATCGGGCACTGAATCCCAGAATTCACCGACTTCATTTAAAGTCCATTTCGGTTTGGTAAAATACTTGTATTCGAGTTTTGCCCTACGTAAGACATCTCTTATATAGCGCGAAAACCTCACAGGTCGTCACTTTGCCTAGGAAACTCGTCTTGCACCATACGTTTTTTTAGTTGTATGGGAATTCCGATGCTCAATTGCCGTCTAATGCGTGATACATAGGTTAATAAACGAAATGGAGCTATTCGTATAACCAGCGAGCTACTAAATATCGATTGTAGTAATTGTATCAAGGGCTTTAGCCCATATTTTTTAAAAGAAAAATTATGCCAATGCATTTTTACCAGATCACTTTCTTTGATTTGATAAGTTGCCAGAAAATTCAATCGTTCTAATTCATTCAATTTCTGAGTTAAATTAGGAGAACGGATCATGACAATCGTTTTGTTTTTTTCTCCCTTAATCCAAGCATCTCCTAGAATTATGTCAGCACCTTCACCTGCATAAAGAGGGCAAATCTTGCAACCTTTTCGAAGAAACATGAGATCGACCAATTCGAAGCATTCTTTACCAAAAGATTTAACTGCTCCTGTAAAGGTTGTCACCTCGAACCCTCCTGGATAATCTCCCCCTCGGTAGGATAATTTAGCGATACTAGGTTTGGGAATATTTGTTTTCTTTATTAGATAATCTGTCGCCTGGTATTCGATGTTATAACCACAAAAAAAACTAAAAATATATTTTAGTTGAGGGTATCGAGTTTTTTGGTATCGCCTCATAGCTTTTATATGACATGGCTGCACAAAAACAGCGGTCTTTTTATCTTTAGAATCTTCTAGGAGTTTAATCAAAGGTCCAACTTCCATGTATACATATTTCGATCCACTTAATTCCGTAATGTGGTCTGGGTTACCGATTACTCGATAGGCTGGAACAGTAGGATCCGAAGCGGAGAATCCAACCCCAATAACCAAATCCACTTCTTTTTGTGAGAGTAGATACCACAATAGTGTCGTACCGACGCCTCCTGATGCACCACGCGAGACAAAATCTTTTACCGAGCTATCTGCAATCAATATATCTGCATAGTTTCCCAATAGATGGTCTTTATCATAATTGCCTTCCCATACTGCCTTTCTATCAGGACGTTCATCTTTTCTTTTCATGATTGTTCCACAGCAAGAATCAAATAGCCGATGCAAGTTAGCCTACCAAAGACTAACGCTTATAAGCATACCCTTATACAATATAAATCATAAACAAATTATTTTTAACTCGCGCTATCATAATGGCCATTTTTAAATGTACTCATTCTCACATTTATAAGTTCCGCGACCAGCCCTATACTGAACATTTGAAATGCAGCTAAAAAGAATAACGCTATAGTTGTTCCGAATTGTTCTGCTACAAATATGCGATACAGTAGCATCAGAAAACCGATGAGAAACAATATTGTACTTGCTGGCATGAAGACTCTTAAAGGTCGAAAATAAACCGTCGTTCGAATAATGAGTTCTACAAATCGAATGGTATCTTTTATAGGGCGAATTTTGGAATCACCTTTTCGATTCTCATACTCAACGGGTATGTAAGCGACGGTGCATCCATGTGATAGCATTGCTAACGTTATAGTTGTAGTGAAAGAAAATTGATTTGATAGCACTGCATCAAATTGCTTCACTATATCTTTTTTGAATACTCTTAGGCCAGAGTTTAAATCTGGAATTTTTGTAGATGTGAGATATTCTGCTAATACAGATAAGACCCATTTCGCTGGTTTTCTTAGAGAAGGTATGTTCACCGATTTTCGGTCTCGAGCACCTATCACCATGTCACATTTCATGTTATGCGCATAGGCAACCAATTCGGGTATCTTATTTGCTGGGTATGTTCCATCTGCATCAATAATTGCGATTAGTGTACCTTGCGCTTTTTTAATTCCAGTTTTAATTGCGGCACCATAACCGATGTTTCTCGGATGAGATATTACCGTTACATCATTATATGAACTTGCAACGCTATAGGTATTATCAGTAGATCCATCATCCACAACAATGATCTCATAATCGTTTTTTTCGAGTCTTGTAACTAGGTCTAATACATGGTGTATGCCAACCTCTTCGTTGTAGGCCGGAATAACTATGGTTGTAGTCTTGGTCATTATTGTGATTGTGTCCCGGGCATATGATTTCGAGACAAAGCTACGCAAAGTGTTTTGAGCGATCCTTACACTGCGTATTTCTGTCTCAAGAGAACCTTTAGTGTTCTGCAAAATTGACTATTAAAACCCCGTTATACCACAACTTCTCTGTTTTTGGACTCCAGGATACTCAAATGTATTAATTAGTGAGTTGGTGATAGTGTTTTGTTGCTAGCATGCTTGAGGACTT
>CAYFJI010000063.1:0-10945 GCA_964343365.1 uncultured Acidiferrobacteraceae bacterium | reverse complement strand
GGCCTGTTCAATACGATGTAACGATACGATCGACCGACAGCCGTAAATCGCGCATGAAATTCAGGTAGAACTTCCGACACTGACAATATCGAAACTCCTTTTGGCAATAAAGTATTTGCTCCTCTCAACCAGGACAAAGGAACTCTAATGTTTACACTGTCGAAGTGTACAACCTGTTGTAGTGCGTGAACTCCAGTGTCTGTTCGTCCAGCACCGACTACATGAATATTATTATCCCCAACCTTAGAGAAAGCGTTTTCAAGTTCATCTTGCACCGTTGGAAGTTCTTTTTGCTTTTGCCAGCCATAGAAAAAACTTCCGTCATACTCTACCGTTGCAACATATCTGGTCAACTTTCTTTGACGTGAATCCATAACGGGAAGATTGTGTATTTAAAAGTCCCCAATTGTATACGTTTCGAGGTACACTTCGTGTATGGAATTCATTGCTTTATCAAGAAATTTGATATTTTTTGTATTTGATCCATATTTTATTCAGATCATTTCAAAGACCAAATCATCGTGACTAGCGAAAAAGATAACTCCACGCTTAAAACTTATCGAAGTGGGCCAGATAAAACAGGACACTTTGGTATTTATGGTGGCCGTTTTGTCGCCGAAACCCTTATGCCTTTGATTTTAGAGGTTGAAAACGCCTATCAAGCTGCTACAAATGATTCAAAATTTCAAGAAGAATTCGACTACTATGCAAAAGATTACATTGGTCGTCCAAGTCCACTATATTTTGCCGAACGTTTAACTAACGAATTTGGCGGAGCTAAAATTTATTTTAAACGTGATGAGCTCAACCATACTGGTGCACATAAAATCAATAACACATTAGGTCAAATTCTGCTCGCAAGAAGAATGGAAAAAACCCGCATAATTGCAGAAACTGGTGCTGGACAGCATGGTGTCGCAACAGCTACGGTTTGCGCACTTTTTGATCTGCCATGTGTAATTTATATGGGTGAAAAAGATATAGAACGCCAATCACCAAATGTATTTCGCATGAAATTGTTAGGCGCGGAAGTAATACCGGTTAAATCTGGTACTGGAACTCTCAAGGACGCCATGAATGAAGCCTTACGGGATTGGGTCGCGAATGTTAACGATACTTTTTATATAATTGGAACTGTCGCTGGGCCGCATCCTTATCCGGCCATGGTGCGTGACTTTCAAAGCATAATTGGCAAAGAAGCAAAAGAACAAATCCTTAATATCGAAGGAAAATTACCAGATACTCTCGTGGCCTGCATTGGAGGCGGATCCAACGCTATGGGCTTATTTCACCCTTTCCTTGATGATAGTGTTGAGATAATTGGTGTTGAGGCTGCCGGACACGGTATTGAAAGTGGCAGACATGCAGCATCACTCAGCGGTGGACGTCCAGGGGTTCTACATGGGAATCGCACCTATCTTTTACAAAATTCTGATGGCCAAATTGATGATGCGCACTCAATATCCGCAGGGTTAGACTATCCAGGAATTGGGCCTGAACATTCATGGTTGCATGACGTTAAACGAGTTAAATATGTATCAGTTACAGATAAAGAAGCGTTGGATGCATTTACACTATGCTGTAGGCTTGAAGGAATAATCCCGGCGCTTGAGCCGTCTCATGCTTTGGCTCACGTAAAAAAAATCGCCCCAGCAATGAATCACGATAAATTAATCGTCATGAATATGTGTGGCAGAGGAGATAAAGATGTCTTCACTGTTGCATCCGCTCTGGGTCGTGAAATTTAAGCATAATTATTTTTGATATCGTGACCATAGACCGGCTTAAGAGACGATTTACTTCACTTAAAAGCGAGGGCCGTGGTGGCTTCGTTAGTTTTGTAACAGCCGGTGATCCAGACTTCGATACTTCTTTGAATATAGTTAAACTATTACCACAAGCAGGTGCCGATATTATTGAACTGGGCATGCCGTTCTCGGATCCAATGGCCGATGGTCCGATTATTCAAGCAAGTAGCCAGAGAGCATTGGCTTCAGGGATGAATCTAAGAAATACCTTGAAATTAGTAGAGAGTTTTCGTCGAGATGACTCTGAGACCCCAATAGTACTTATGGGTTACTTTAACCCCATTTACCAATACGGGTCTCGGCGATTTATTGAGGACGCAGTCGGTGTCGGTGTAGATGGACTAATAATTGTTGATCTACCGCCGGAGGAAGATGATGAGCTTTGCCAACCAGCCCGAATAGGTGGTTTAAATTGGATTCGACTAGTCACGCCGACCACAAATTCTGATCGCATGCAATTGATACTCAATAATGCAAGTGGTTTTGTATACTATGTGTCAATAGCAGGGATTACGGGGACTCAACCTATTAGCGCCTCCGCTGTCTCGAGTTCCATTGCCCAGTTACGGAACGCTACAGCTCTTCCAATTGCGGTTGGTTTCGGAATAAATACTGTCGAACAGGTCAGCGACGTCATAAAAAATGCTGACGCGGCTGTAGCTGGTTCTATATTGATACGTGAAATTGAAAAAGCTTTAAATGCTAATCCTATCTCCAAATCTGAACTGGTAAATAATGTACTTAAGAGAACCAATGAGCTATCACAAGGTGTTATTTTATAAAAAATATACTACAACTATTTAATTTTATTTAATGTCTCTTCTGCTTCAGTTCTTTGCGCTATATTTCCTTTGGCTTTAATTTCGAGTAGTATTTCACGCGCGATATCAGTCTGGTCCATCTCTATGTAGGCTTTAGCTAAATTAATTTTTGTCTCTAAACCAAGGTCCTCGAAATTGTCATCAACATCGTTGGTAGTCTTCAAATTTTTGGAGGCTTTCTGACGGTTGAAAATAAAGACAATTATGGCTGATACAACGCCACCTACAATAAAGCCTACTGTTAACCAAAAATATATATTTTTCGGAGGTAGCTCAGACACGATATTATTTTTCCCCTCCTGACTAGTTGGTCCGTCGCCACCGCTGCTTTCTTGATCAAGAGTCAGCTTCTTATTTTGTGTTAAATCATTTTTTTGCTGGTTAATTTCGCTTGTTTGGTCTTCAGTGTCAGCCGAGGAGTTAATGGTTTCAATGTTAGTGTCGAGTGATTCTAACGCTGCTGAATAGACTGCTGCCTCACGTTGTGCCAATGCTAATGCTATACCTTGTTCTTCAAGCATTTCCTCAGTTCTTGCCTGCTCTCTCTTTAGTTCTTCAATCTCACGCTCCATGCTCTGATTCTGTTCCCGTTGGAATTTTATTTTATCTTCCACTGACAGCATTTCTTTTTTTAATGATTGCAACGTTTTGAATTCTGTATCTCCTTGACGTATATCACTTGTGCTGATCTCAGGACTAGTATTATTCTGTGAAACTGATTTCGCTACATCTGACGTACTAAGGGTATTATCTTTGTCGTCAACCGATTTCTTAATACTAGAAATAGTTTCAAGTAAACTACTTTTAGATTTCTCTAGTCGTTTAATATCTTTTTCTAACGATTTTCTAAATTCTGTTTCTTCGTTCCTAAGCTGGAAAGCTCGTGTTTTCTCAGCCACAGATTCATCAAGCATGATGCGCAATCTTTCTATTTCTTTTCTCAATTCATTAACCGTAGTGTTCATGAAAGCAATTGCTGGATCAATTGTTTGCACCCTATCCTTATTCAAAGTTTTCGGGAATCTTTTTAATCTATACTCTTGCCATTCGGCAACTTGTTGAGTATATGTTTCTATAGCTAGAATGCGAGAAGTTAATTCAAATTCTTTCATACTGGGGATATCTAAATAAACTCCAGCCCGTAGCAAATTCATATTTCCCTGTATAAAAGCATGCTCATTGCTTTTTAGAAGCGCATACAATTTTTGATAAATACTTAGCGGCGAACTAATAACTAATCGTTTGGCGATAATTATTAAATTTTCAGATTGTTTGACGGGACCGTACGGCACACTAAGAGCGATACCTTCTAACTTTTCTTCTATTTCTTTTTGAGGCTCCTTCGACACAGCCGCAAAAACACGTACAGTGCCTGTATTACCTTCTCCCACTGAAAGAAGCTGTAACAAATAGCTATTATAGATTTTTTCATCATCTTCTGAAATAAAAACGGTAAACCCAATTGAATCATTCAATATTGGATTCACTGTCGATACTACAATGACTGGCACATCTTTATCACTAATTTTTAAGGCCAAATTAATATCGACGGTAGGAGTTGGGAATCGGTCTATATGTTCGTCTCTCATTAAACCATAACTAATTTCTTTAATATTTTCTATTGAGGTGCCAAGGATATTTAACTCAGCATAGAGGGGTTCGTTGGTCGAAGAAAATACAGTGATATCCCCTAAACCTATACCTCTCGCAGATTCTGTAACCGCACAAAACATACCTATCACCATCGCAAACTCAAGGATACGTTTCATTAGTGCAAGGTAACCGTGACAAACATTTTTTCAGAGGGTTGCCTGATTGAACAACTATAAATCAAAAATTTTTTCACTTATTTGAATCGCATTCAAAGCAGCGCCCTTTCTAAGATTATCAGATACAACCCACATGTTAATGCCGGTATCGCTAGAAATATCTTTACGGATTCTGCCCACATATACTTGATCCGAATTTTCTCCCTCAACAGCTGCGGTTGGGTAACCTCCCGATTTTTGTTCATCTATAACGATGACGCCCGGCGCATCATTCAACACCGCTCTTACCTTTGCAACACTGATAGGCTCCCGTGTCTCAATATGCACCGCTTCAGAGTGGCCATGAAATACAGGAATCCGGACAGCGGTAGGGTTGACTAAAATATCTTCATCTTCGAATATTTTTTGGGTTTCCCAAACCATCTTCATTTCTTCCTTGGTGTATCCATTTTCTTGAAACACATCTATGTGTGGTACTGCATTAAAGCCGATTTGAGCCGGAATAATCTCTACAATCGGCTCCTCGCCCATTAAAATAGCTTGGGTTTGTCGTGATAACTCCTCTATTGCCCGCGTTCCTGCTCCTGAAACAGCCTGATATGTCGCAACGTTAATACGTTTGATACCCGCAATATCATAGATTGGCTTCAGGGCTACAACCATTTGCATGGTAGAACAGTTGGGGTTGGCAATGATTCCGCGATGCGCATTTAATGCATGTAAATTTACCTCTGGAACGATTAGGGGAACCTCTGGGTCTTGCCGGAAATAAGACGTGTTATCAACGACAATAGCGCCCGAACTAACTGCTTCAGGCCCATACTGAGCCGATACTGCTGCACCTGCAGAAAACAAGGCGAGATCTACTTTAGAAAAATTGAAGTTTTCCAAATCTTTAACTTTTAACTGAGTCGACCCGCAATCAACAATGTGGCCTGCAGTGCGATGGCTAGCTAATGCAAATAATCGATCAAATGGAAAATTACGCTCATTTAAAATCTCTAACAAAGCCCGACCCACCGCTCCGGTTGCCCCAACAACAGCTACATTCACCTTGCCATCCATTTTAATTTGCCTCTAAGCTCAATTCCTTTGTCCTTAAATTTTAAATTAAGGTAAGGATCAGTTTATATCTTGAAAAAGCCACGGATAAATTGCCTTTGAGCTGACTTCATAGGCTTCAATTTCATCGCTAAATTGTAATGTCAGATCAATATCATCTAAACCATTTATTAAACGATTTTTACGTCCTTGATCAATTTCAAATAGAAAAAACTCTTGGTTGGGTAAAACGATAATTTGCTCATCAAGATTTACAGTCACTTCATACCCTTCTTTTAAGTTAGTCTCGGAAAAAAGCTGTTCAACCTGATCTTTTTTCAAGATAATTGGCAATAGGCCATTCTTAAAACAATTATTATAAAAAATATCCGCAAAACTCGGTGCTACAACAACTCGAATGCCGTAATCGCGTAGTGCCCAAACTGCATGTTCCCGGGACGATCCACACCCAAAATTGTCGCGCGCTAGAAGTATTTCAGCACCCTGATAGCGTGGTAGATTAAACACAAAATCTTGATTAATTTTCCGAATGCTTTTTTCATCTCCAGGCTCGCCATGATCTAGGTAACGCCATTCATCGAAAAGATTATTTCCAAATCCAGTTTTTTTTATACTTTTTAAAAACTGTTTTGGTATTATCGCATCGGTATCAACGTTTGCCCTATCCAATGGAATTGTTATACCACTAAATGTTTCATATGCTTTCAAAAGATAGTCCCTTATTATGTTCAAATTTCGACAAAATGGCCATTGAGTGCCGCGGCGGCGGCCATAGCTGGGGATACTAAATGTGTTCGACCCCCTTGACCCTGTCTACCTTCAAAGTTTCGATTGGAGGTAGACGCACATCTCTCGCCTATCTCTAATCGATCCGCATTCATTGCCAGACACATTGAACATCCGGGCTCTCTCCATTCAAACCCAGCATTAATAAATATTTTATCTAATCCTTCTTTCTCGGCTTGTCTTTTTACTAATCCCGACCCTGGTACTACTAGGGCGAGTTTGATATTTGCTGCTACATTCCCATTTTTTGCAATCTCAGCAGCTGCTCGTAAATCTTCAATTCGACCATTTGTACAGGATCCAATAAAAATTTTATCAATTTTAATATCCTTAATAGGTGTTCCTGGACTTAAGTCCATATAATCAAGCGCCCTAGTCCAGTTTTCCTGTCGTGTTTGGTCTTCAAGATTTTTGGGATCCGGAATAACACCATCGATAGCGGTGACCATCTCGGGAGAAGTGCCCCAAGTCACCTGAGGTTTAATATCAGAGCCGTTGAGACTAACTTCAAGGTCAAAACAGGCATCTGCATCACTAACCATTGTTTTCCAATATTCAGCCGCTTGGTCCCATAAACTACTTTTCGGGGCATATGGTCTTCCACGAACATAACTTATGGTTTTTTCGTCCACACCAATTAAGCCCGCTCTTGCGCCAGCCTCGATTGCCATGTTACACAGTGTCATTCGCCCTTCCATACTAAGGCTTTTAACAGCGGGGCCTTCAAACTCAATTGTAGAGCCTGTTCCACCAGCGGTGCCAATAGATCCAATTATTGCAAGGATCATATCCTTAGCTGTTACTCTTTCATGCAAGTTACCATCGACAGTGATCCGTATACTATTCATTTTTTTTACTACGAGACATTGGGTTGCTAAAACATGCTCAACCTCTGACGTTCCGATTCCGAATGCCAGGGCTCCAAAAGCGCCATGTGTCGCGGTATGTGAATCGCCGCAAACAATTGTCATTCCAGGTAACGTGGCTCCTTGTTCTGGCCCAATAACATGAACGATGCCTTGTCGTGGATCATTCATATCGTACTCTGTAATTCCAAAATCATTGCAATTTTTACTTAGCAACTCAACTTGGATACGAGAAACTGGGTCGTCAATGCCTAATGTGCGGTCTGTTGTAGGTACGTTGTGATCTGCCACAGCTAAGTTTGCGCCAGGTCGTCTGGGAGTGCGTCCCGCCTCTCTCAACCCATCAAACGCCTGTGGCGAGGTTACCTCATGAACTAAATGCCTATCGATATACAATAAGCCTGTACCATCTTCTTCCATACGTACAAGATGCTGATCCCAAATTTTTTCATAAAGAGTTTTACCAGACATTACTGCAAAGCCCCCTTTTTTTGATTCCGATCGGATTGTATCATGGGAGCAACTCATTTCTTTTTTTTATAAAGTTTGCTCATAATGTTGATAAACTGGATAACGGTGGAATATATGAAAGATCCAATAAATCTAAAAACCACAAATAGCGGCTTATGCTTTGTGGACTACTTTGGAGCACTAGAAACTAACTTAGGCCTGCTACATATGCCTATCGATAAATACGCAAAAAGTCCTAAAACTATCGTAAAAAGTGAAGGCCTTTTTGGTCCTTTTACTCAAAAAATAGCAATCGATATATTTAAAAATAATAAATGTAAAAGTATGCGATCTCTAATTTTTCTTTTCCCCACTTTGGATGTACTGGGAATGCTGCACTGGAAGTTGGAAAGTAATAAAAATACAGATAAAGCTACATTAGACTTCTTAGAGTCAATCGGCGAAGCAACTATATCAATACTTGACTGCAATTGAGCGGTAACTTTAGGGCTCTTCTATTTTCTTTTGGAATGATTATGGCAAGCTCCACGATCCCGCAATAAATGATCCATAAGCACTAAAAGAAGCATTGCTTCAGCCACAGGCACCGCTCTAATCCCAACACAAGGATCGTGTCGGCCAGTTGTTATGATATTGGTAGGATTTCCCTTTGTATCTATGGTCTTGCCAGGAATTTGAATACTAGAAGTCGGCTTTAGAGCAATACGCACAACAATATCCTGGCCTGTTGAAATGCCCCCCAGTGTCCCACCCGCATTATTACTCAAAAAGCCGTTTGGTGTGATTTCATCACGATGATCAGAACCTTTCTGTCGCACACTATCAAACCCAGCTCCAATAGAAACACCTTTAACTGCATTTATGGACATCATGGCTCGCGCGATATCAGCATCAAGCCGATCAAATATTGGGTCACCAAGCCCTGCGGGTATGTTGCGACCTACAATTGTTAGCTCCGCCCCAATAGAATCTCCTTCACGCCGGACAGTTTCAATAAGGTTTTCCAATTCCCCAATCTTAGAGGGATTTGGACAGAAGAATGGATTATCATTAACAACTGACCAATTTAAAGGTTCAATATCGATTGGCCCCATTTTTGTTAATGCGCCCTGAACGACTACGCCACTATTTTCTTTTAGGTAAGTACGCGCTATCGCGCCAGCGGCGACCCGCATCGCTGTCTCTCTAGCAGATGACCGACCTCCGCCGTGGTAATCCCGATGGCCATACTTTTTATAGTAGGTGTAATCAGCGTGCCCTGGACGAAATGAATCTTTGATAGCCTCATAGTCCCGGGATCTTCCATCGACATTTTTTACCATTAGACCGATAGGCGCTCCAGTGGTCTTGCCATCAAATACTCCCGACAATATTTCAATTTTGTCGGGCTCTCGTCTTTGGCTTGTATTGCGTGATTTACCTGGGCGCCGGCGCTCTAAATCTTTCTGGATCACTTGTGGGCTAAGATCCAATCCTGCAGGGCACCCATCCACTATACAACCTATAGAGTGGCCATGGCTTTCTCCATAGGAAGTTACTGAAAAAAGAACTCCGAATGTATTACCTGCCATATCTCCTCTTCATGCCCTTGGTAAGGTTACCCCAGTTTGACCTTGATACTTTCCTTTTCTGTCCTTGTAGGATATCTCACATTCGTCTTGACTCTCAAAAAAAACTACCTGAGCAACGCCTTCATTTGCATATACTTTTGCGGGCAGTGGAGTCGTATTGGAGAATTCCAAGGTTACAATACCTTCCCACTCCGGTTCAAAAGGCGTGACATTGACGATGATTCCGCATCGAGCATAGGTTGATTTACCAAGGCAAATAGTCAATATGTTTCTAGGAATTCGGAAATATTCAACAGTACTTGCAAGTGCGAAGGAATTAGGCGGAATGATACATACATCCCCCGTAAATTCAACAAAGCTGGACTCATCAAACGCCTTAGGGTCGACTACCGCTCCGTTTATATTTGTAAAAACCTTAAAATCATTTGAACACCTTATATCGTATCCATAACTTGACGTGCCATATGAGACGATATTTCTACCATCGGCCACAGAAACCTGATGAGCTTCAAAAGGTTGTATCATGCCTTGCTCTTCCGCCATTTTACGGATCCATCTATCAGATTTAATCGTCAATTTTTATCCAACCCATTTCAGTTGTCCTGAACTACGATTGAAGGAAAAACATCGCTGTAGTCTTTCTTGCGCATAGCTAATCTACCTGCCGAATTTCGAGCTATTTCAAGATAAATTTGAGCTAATATTCCATCCGGTTCCGATACAACTGTAGGGTTACCGGAATCAGCTCCTTCTCTGATGCTACGAGCAAGGGGTATATCGCCAAGATAATCGATACCATATTGCTTGGCCATCTTTGAGCCACCACCTTCACCAAAAATATGCTCCTCATGTCCGCATTTGGCACAAATGTGGGAGCTCATATTTTCAACGATCCCTAGTACGGGAATCTCTACTTTTTCAAACATCTTATAAGCTTTTTTTGCGTCTAGAAGAGCTATGTCTTGTGGCGTAGTAACAATCAGTGCACCCGACACGGGTACTCTTTGTGCAAGAGTCAGTTGCGTATCTCCAGTTCCAGGCGGCAGATCAATTATTAAATAATCAAGATTATCCCATTGAGTGTCATTCAAAAGTTGTTCTAGTGCCTGCGTAACCATTGGGCCTCGCCAGATCATTGGCGTCTCTTCGTCTATCAAGAAACCGATAGACATCGCCTGAACATCATAACTAACGTGCGGTTCAATAATTTTACCATCAGGGGAATGTGGCTGGCCTGAAATTCCAAGCATTCTTGGTTGGCTCGGCCCAAAAATATCAGCATCGAGAATGCCTGTCCTAGCTCCTTCGGCAGCGAGCGCTAGAGCTAGATTGACTGAAACCGTTGATTTGCCAACCCCTCCTTTTCCAGATGCTACCGCGATAATATTTCGGACTCCTGCAATAGGAGTTACGCCCTTTTGAACTTCGTGGCCAACGATTTCGGTTTCGACCTCAATCGTGACTTGATCAAGATCAATAATATCTTTTATCGCTTCGGTAATCTGTGCTTTTAATGTTTCTTTCCATGATAACGATGGATAGCCAAGAACTAATTTAATCTTTGCAATACCATCCACAGTTTCTATATTCGAAACTTCTCCCGACTCCACTAAATTTTTCCCAGCATGAGGATCTACAATACTCGAGAGAGCATCACGGATATCTTGCTCTAGAGAGTCGGCTTTATTTTTGTCGGCTGGTCCTTTATCCACTACACTTTTCCTTTGAATGCTACGTTGTAAGAAGTAATTTTATCATAGAGGAGCGGTCGAGCATCTATGTTATTGAGAT
>CAYFJI010000062.1:8215-11126 GCA_964343365.1 uncultured Acidiferrobacteraceae bacterium | reverse complement strand
CAAATTTTTTGCTAAAATCAAACACCCTGACGTATCTTTATCAAGCCGGTGAACGAGCTCTAGAAACTGGTCTGCTTTCCTAAAATGCCGTAGCGAGTCTATGACATTGGCAGCAATTTTTGTGCCCCCATGTACTGCAATTCCGCTGGGTTTATCAATCACTAAAATACTGCTATCTTCGTACAAAGTACATTCATTTAGAATTTTTGGGTGATAAGCCTTAGATGCTTGATCTCTATTACTTAATCTTACTGGCGGAAGACGTATGGTGTCACCTGTATTTAGTTTTTGTTTAGGCCTACAGCGTGAGCCATTAATTCGAACGTTCCCTCCCCTAATTAGGCGATAGATATGACTCTTAGGGACACCCTTCCATAATTTGATTAAATAATTATCTAAACGCTGAAGATTCGCTAATTCCGTTACTTCTATATACCGAACTTTTGTTGTGTTTACAGGATTTTTGGCGTTATCCATATAATATTTGATGCTTGAGCCATGAATTGCTATATTTAACGCTAGCCTTTATGTGTTAAAACAGGTTGGCGACACTATTTTGAAGAATTTTACATAAATTAAGTTCGTATTCGTAAATAATATTATATTAGAACTATTCGATTGGCTAAAATACGGGCCCACAGAATGTGGCTGTTTAGAATAAGTGTTGTGAGAAATAAAAAATAGGCAGCCGACCAATTCGTAAATTGGCGCTGACCTTAAAAAAAATGGATATTGAGAATTTGAACGAACTCCGCAAGAATGGCATTTACGGAAAGGGTTAACCCTGATAGCATTTATTTTGGCCCAAAGTGCCCACAATTGCCTATTAAGTAGCGACATAGCTGGCAAAACTGGAGATGTGGTACCACCCTCAATTTTAGAATCGGTGTTTTTTGTTAGGTATGGTAGCTGGACACCATAACTAATCGTGCAAATTTGTCTCTATCCTCTTGAAAACATTATGATGCGGTGCTTTTATACAAAGCAAAGGCACCCGTAAATTATATCGATTAAACATTATTTCGACATCAGGTAAATAGGTCAAACTGCATCGGTTTATCCCGACGTTTTGAAGCTTTTCAGTCGAAATTTTTAGGAACTTTTTATGAAACGTATGTTATTTAATGCTACCCATTCGGAAGAATTGCGGGTAGCAATTGTAGATGGACAAAAATTGGTTGATTTGGATATCGAATCAGCGATCAGAGCCGAAAAAAAAGGTAATATTTATAAAGCTCGAGTTACCAGAGTTGAACCTAGCTTGGAAGCAGCGTTTGTTGACTTTGGAGCTAATCGCCAAGGTTTTTTGCCATTTAAAGAAATCTCGCGATCTCATTTCCAAGATGTCCCAGCAAAAACCCCAATGGCACAAGTTCGTATCCAAGACGCTATACGCGAGGGTCAGGAATTACTAGTACAAGTTGAGAAAGATGAACGTGGCACAAAAGGGGCAGCTCTAACCACATTTATTAGTCTTGCTGGCCGATATCTAGTACTGATGCCTAATAATCCTAAAGGCGGAGGAATATCTCGCAGAATCGCTGGAGAGGAGCGAATCGAACTTCGAGACAATTTAGCATCTCTAACTCTTCCAACAGAGCATGCATTAATCGCGCGAACCGCAGGTATAGGTAAAACCCAAGACGATCTACAGTGGGATCTTGATTTTTTACTCAGTCTTTGGACCGCAATAGAAAATGCGAGATCGTCCGTTGAGACACCATCCCTTATGTATCAGGAAAGCAACTTAATAGTCCGTGCTATAAGAGATTATCTTCGAACTGATATTCAAGAAATTCTAGTAGACCAAAAAGAGGTCTACGAAAGGGCTGAGAAATTTATGCGGCAAGTTATGCCTCATAATGTTGGAAAATTGAAGTATTACTCTGAACAGATTCCTCTTTTTTCACGATATCAAATAGAACAGCAAATAGAGGACGCACACTCTAGAACCGTACGTTTATCATCTGGAGGTTCCGTTGTAATCGATTATACAGAAGCATTAGTTACTGTTGATGTAAATTCTTCACGTGCAACTCGGGGCGCTGATATTGAAGAAACAGCACTTCAGACTAATCTTGAGGCGGTAGAGGAAATAGCCCGTCAACTAAAAATACGAGATCTGGGAGGTTTAGTGGTATTGGATTTAATTGACATGACCTCCACAAAGAACACACGTTTAGTGGAACAACAACTACAAGATGCGATCAAGTCAGATAGAGCAAGAATTCGGACCGGGCGAATCTCTCGATTTGGGATTCTTGAACTATCAAGACAACGTCTACGGGCGTCAATAAGTGATGCTAATTACAGTGTTTGTCCTCATTGCGATGGTACAGGACGAATGAGAAATTTGACCTCGGCCGGGTTGAGCTTACTTAGAATTGTTGAAGAAGAAGCGTTGAAAGAAAATACAGAGGCTGTTTATGTAGAAGTTCCAGTAGAAACGGCCGCTTTTTTATTGAATGAAAAGCGTCATGAACTAAATCAAATAGAAATACATCTGGGCACTAAAGTGACTATCATGCCTAGTACTACATTGAAAGGACGCCAATTTGAAGTTAGACGTCTACGAGGTGAAGATCTAGATCCTTCTGGCAATATAAACGTAGATCAAATTAAAAATGATCAAAAAAAGGATGCAAAAGATGCTCTTCTCAAAAAGGCTCCTCAAAATCTAGCACAACATCAGAAGGCCGCAGTTAACTATAGCGAAGTTACTACACCTCAAAGACCCGCAAATCGAGACAACAGAAAAAAGAAGGATTTTTCACCACCAAAGCTAGTATCACGAATATTGAAAAGGTTAACTGGGAACGAAAGCACTAAGGATGATCAAAACAAAGATAATTCATTAATAACAAAAAATACTGGTTCCGAGCCGTCTCGCTCCAGAACAAAAAATCGAAAT
>CAYFJI010000062.1:0-8115 GCA_964343365.1 uncultured Acidiferrobacteraceae bacterium | reverse complement strand
AAATCGAAATCAGAATCGCCAACGAAGAAACCGAGAAGAAAGCCAATCTAACAACGAAGGACGACATCGAAATAATCAAAACCGTAATCGTAATCGTAATCGAAATCCTAATCGAAAGCCGAGAAGCAAAAGTAGTCCAAATCGCCAGAAAGTGCCTCACCAACACATTCAAAATAACGATAATATTGGAAAAATTGGCGATCGAAGTGAATAAGTAGCTTAACAAACGATTTGGTAAAATTGTTTAGACAATAGTCTAGCCTGAATATTGGCTAGCGCAATACTGTGCGAAATCACTGAGATGATCCGATCCCGTTCTATTTAATTCAGTTTTGACTCTATCTAATTCTTGATATAAACCATCGGTATCCAAATTACCGCGAATTTGCTCGAATCGTAAATAAATTAGATAAGTATTCATGACATCGCTCTCACAATAGTTTCGTATACCAACGATATCTTGATTTTGATATGCGCTCCAAACATCGGAACCAGACATTCCACTTTTTCCAGGAAGACCAAGCATTGAAGCAATTTCATCTAGTGGTGCCCAGGAACGATTTTGAAAACCAGCTAAAGCGTCCATTAAATCGATATGTCGCCAGTGAAAACGACTTATGTAATTATTGAATCGATACTCTTGTTTAATATTTCCTACATCCCAATAATGTGGGGCGGCTACTCCATGTACCAACGAACGGTAATGAATTACAGGCAAATCGAACGCCATACCGTTCCAACTTACCATTGTTGGTTCATATTTTTCAAGGCCTTCAAAAAAACGAGTCAAGATTTCGCGTTCATCTGATTCTGCAGTGCCAATTGACCATACACGAAAATTCGATTCACTACGCAGCGCAACCGATATTGCTACAATCTTCTGCATATGTGGCGCTATAAAATCAGTATAGCCAGTCTTCTCCATCCGTTTAGTTCGCATTGCTTTTAGTACATCTTCTTCATTTAGATCGCCTAAATCGTATATCGTCGAGCCAGAGCGGGCGTCTGGCACTGTTTCAATGTCAAAAACTAATGTATTACCGGCTAGCATGCTCAAACATTTGTCAATTAATGAAACATTCCAGTACTAAGATAGCGATCACCGCGATCACAAATAATTGTCACGATTTTCATACCCTTTTTTCTTCTAGCCAATCGGATTGCAGCTGCTACTGAACCTCCTGAGGGTATGCCCGCAAAAATGCCTTCGTTGCAAAGGATTTGCATTGCTGTTTCTGCGGCTAAATCTGGAGTGATCTCAACTATCTCGTCAATTAATCCCGTGGAATGAATACTTGGTTCGAATCCAGTTTGCCAATTAATCATACCAAAAATTTTAGCCCCCATTACTGGTCTTACTCCAATAATTTTAAGATCCGGATTTTTCTCCTTTAAGTATCGTCCAGTACCGATAATAGTGCCAGTACTACCCATTCCACATACTAAATGAGTGAGGTCACCACTAGTATCTTTCCAGATTTCTGGTCCAGTGGTTTGGTAATGGGCATCTGGATTATCTGGGCTAGAGAATTGATCAAGTAGTTTACCGACCCCTTGCTCCTCCAGTTCATAACTTAAACTTCGGGCTGCTTCCATCCCTGATGTCTCCGAAACAGAGATTAAATCTGCACCTAATGCTGTCATCATTGACCTCATCTCTTCAGGAATTTCCGATGGTACTACTAACATTACTCGATAATCTTTGACAGAAGCTGCTAACGCAAGAGCGATACCCATATTTCCGGTGGTAGCAGCGATAATAGTATCCCCCGGACTAATTTGACCTCTTTTTTCAGCTAAATGCAGCATATGGCTGGCCACTCTATCCTTACCAGAGCCTGAGGGATTGAATGTTTCCAGTTTTGCTAATAATTGCGAGCCCTCATTACCTATCAATTGGTCTAACGTAATTAATGGTGTATTGCCGACAGGTTGCAAGAAATCTACTCAGAGTCGCCAATGATTACGCTTCTTACAGATTCGTAATTCGCATCAATTTTGATAGCTTGTTGAGATTGCTGAATTGCACAATCTGGATCCTTTAACCCATGGCCAGTCAATGTACAAATCACCACCGAGCCGCGATTAATTGAACCCCGTTCTATTTCCTCGATTAATCCTGCTACGCAAACTGCTGAGGCTGGTTCACAAAATATTCCCTCATTTTTAGCCAGATGCTTTTGGGCTGCAATAATTTGATCATCTGTAGATGCCCGGAACCACCCTCCAGATTCATTTTTTGCGTTGACTGCGTAATCCCATGATTGCGGTTTACCTATCCGAATAGCTGTTGCAATAGTATCTGGTTCATCAATTAACTTTTTGGCTACAAAAGGGGCGGCACCCAAAGCTTGACAACCTACCATGACTGGCCTACTCCTAGTCACTCCTTCAGACATATATTGACTATAACCCATCCAGTATGCAGAAATATTACCAGCATTCCCTACTGGTAAAAAGTGATAGTCTGGTACGTAATCTAAATCATCAATAATTTCAAAGGCGGCGGTTTTCTGACCATGCAGACGATGTGGATTAATGGAATTAACTAGCGTTACTAATTTTTCATCCGCCATTTTCTTAACTAGCTCCATACCAACATCAAAGTTTCCTGATATTTGGATTACTTTAGCTCCATGCATCATTGCCTGCGCTAACTTACCTAGTGCAATTTTCCCCTCTGGTATAATTACATAGGCGGCGATTCCACACCGGGCTGCGTAAGCTGCGGCTGAAGCAGATGTATTCCCTGTGGATGCGCAAATTATAGCGCGGACTCCCTCAGAAACAGCCAGTGTTACTGCAAGTGTCATACCTCTATCTTTAAAGGATCCTGTAGGATTAGCTCCTTCACATTTTGCATAAACCGTGATTTCCTTTTGCGGATCAGATATAGTTCTCAGATGAACTAAAGGTGTATTTCCTTCATTAAGAGTAACGATGTTAGCCCCTTCAGGCAGGTTGATAAAACGACTATATCGTTCTAACAATGAAGTCTGTTTCAAGTTCATTATTTATATAAAATTTAGCTCAGGATCCAAATGTTTCGAGTCGAATTCGTGAAATCTTTCCTTTTACGCATTCTAGGGACTCAATTTCTTTGATCGCTACATTCATTTTTTGTTCGATCGTTTTGTGTGAAATAATCACAATGGGTACAGTACCATTTTTTGATGTCACCTCTTTTTGCACAATTTTTTCAATACTGATCGTTCGTTCACCTAATATTCTAGTAATATCCGCGAGAACTCCTGCTTTTTCATGAACATTTAAACGTAGATAAAAAGCAACGTTAGTCTTTGCAGCGTCAAGTATTCTTAAATCAGATAGAGATTGAGGTTGAAATGCTAAATGTGGAACTCGACTATTTGGATCCGTTGTGTGAGTTCGTACGACATCTACTATATCAGCTACTACAGCCGATGCCGTAGGTTCGGAACCTGCTCCTGCACCATAATGAAGAGTAGAGCCAACCGCATCACCTTCAATGCAAATTGCATTCATTACGCCATTTACGTTTGCTAATAATTCATTACTTGTAATTAAACATGGATGTGCTCTCAATTCCAATCCATCATCCCGCCGAACTGCAATGCCAAGATGCTTTATTCTGTACCCAAGATCTTTGGCATATAACATATCCTCTGCTGTTATGTCAGTTATACCTTCCACATATACCTTCTCAAACTGAAGTGGAATTCCGTATGCAATAGACGCAAGTATTGCAAGCTTATGAGCAGCATCAATTCCCTGAATATCACTCTCGGGGTCTGCCTCAGCAAATCCAAGTTTGACCGCTTCATTAAGACTGTCAGAAAACTCAACATTATTTTGAAACATATCTGTCAAAATGAAATTGGAAGTGCCATTAATAATACCGGTAACTCGATTGATAACATTCCCTGACAACCCTTCCCTAAGTACCTTAATGACTGATATACCTCCACCAACAGCCGCTTCAAATGCTACAGTCAATTTTTTTTCTAATGCTAAAGAAAATATCTCATTACCAAATTCCGCAATTAATGCCTTGTTCGCAGTTACAACGTGTTTTCGATGATTTAATGCCTGATGTATTGCGTCCTTCGCAATTTTTGTACCACCGATTAGTTCTATTACAATATCAATTTCGGGGTCGTCAGTAACATCTTTCAGATCGTTAGAAACGTTAAAGGATCTAGTTTCGCATTGTCGAGAGGCCTTAACGTCCCGTACCACTGCTGTCTTGACCGAGATATTCCGTCCAGCACGACGACTGATTTCCATAGCATTTCTATGAAGCAGATTGATTACACCGCTACCTACAGTGCCAAGTCCCAATAGTCCAATTTTTACTGGTTTCATATCTATACCAAAAGCCCAATGTCCTTACGAGTAAAAAATTATCTTAAATCGATTACAATGTAAACCTTCTTCTAACCTCGGTGCTATATTCTAAACACTTTTCGGGGCTAGACTAAATAAAACAATAAATTGATTTCATTTTCAATGGAAAATTTGCAGTGGAACTTAAACTACAATACGATTCTACAATCAATTATTTTCAATCTTATAGCAATAACGCTATCACAATTAAAAACGTGGAGTATCAAAGGAGTCTGATACTAACACCAGAAGCGATTATAGCCGACTGGGAACCCATTCACATTGATCTTCTCTGCGGTGATAATATTCAAACAATTGTTGATTTGAAACCAGAGGTAATTTTAATAGGAACTGGAAAACATTTAAAATTTCCTAAACCAAAATTGTATGCCGAAATCGCAAGCAAAAACATTGGTATCGAATTCATGGATACTCACGCCGCTTGCCGTACATACAACATACTTGCGACAGAGAGCAGGAAGGTTGCAGCAGGACTAATATTAGAGTAGGTTCAAATAATATAAATTTAATGTAGATCTGTTAATATCCAATTTCTAAGCTAGTTTACCTAGCGGGAAGATAACTCAGTGGATCAACTGGTTCACCATTTTTTCTAATTTCAAAATGGAGACGAGGTGACTCCGCATCAGTTTCACCCATTTCAGCTATTAATTTGCCCTTCTGAACGAAAATACCTTCCTCTACCAATAAACGACGATTATGCGCATAGGCACTTAAATAAACCTCATCATGTTGAATAATCAAAAGTTTGCCATAACCCCGTAATCCAGCTCCTGCATAAACGACTTTACCCGAAGCTGCCGCTAACACCGGGCTACCTGCGTCAAACCCTATATCAATACCATTTTGACCCTTAACAGCAGAAAAATTTGTTATAACCTGTCCATCTGATGGCCATAACCAAGGAAAACTCGTTTTGTTTTCTTGGGTAGTGATTATCAGAGAATCAGATTTACTTTCTTGAATTGATTTTTCTTTGCCTTCAGCTAGGTTTAATATTTCATTGGGTTGATCATCAACTAAACTTCTATCAGAGTATCCTTGGTTAACCATTGTTTTCCGTGGTGGGGTCAAACGAATTCTTTGACCTTCTTCAATAAGATAAGGCAAACGTAATCCGTTCCATTTCGCAATCAATCTATAATCAATTCCAACCTCCCACGCAATCATGTATAGTGTGTCACCGTCTCTAACAATGCGCGCAGCCGACTTCTTGATAGGGGTAGTTAAATCAGAAACAGGTACAACTGTTTGTTGGGAGCATCCGATTAGGTTACCAAACACCAAAATCCCAGCCAAAACTAAGAAAATTCGTCCAATCATGCGCTCAACGAATTATAAAAAAATATACTAGTATGGCGCCAATAACAAATATCCATCCTAATAGTTCGATAAATCGGCTAATGAATGGCTCTAGTTTAGGGCCCGCAAAATAAATTAGGGCTGCTAAAAGAAAAAATCTCGCACTTCTTCCAATTAGAGACAAGATCATAAAAGGTAGAAGCGTCATAGACACCGCGCCAGCGGTTATAGTGAAAAGTTTATATGGTATTGGAGTGAAACTTGCTATTAAAATCACCCAAACGCCATAAACGCTAAACCACTCCTGCACATGGGAATACGCGTCTTCAGCATTATAAATTTTGATTAGTGCATCACCAACCTGGACATAAAGAAACATTCCCAGTAGATAACCAAATAATCCTCCCAGTACTGACGAAAATGATGTTAACGCTGCAAATCGCCAAGCTTTATTTCGCTGAGCCAGAACCATTGGGGCAAGCATAACATCTGGAGGTATTGGGAAAAAGAAAGCCTCCGTGAAACTCAAACCAAACAAATAACGTGGGGCATGTGGATGCCGAGACCACGACAAGGCCTTATCATAAAACCTTCCAAACAACCTCATTGTTTCAACCTTCTAGTTAAAATCTCGATTTTCTGCCTTCCAATATTTTGTAATTAAAGTCTTTTTTTGTAAAATTTTTTTATCAATTTAAAATTTTACATCATTTAACCATTCTTTCATTTGATTACTTTCGAAGCATTTAGTTAAGTTAGGATTGAGTGGGGTCAAAGAAATTTTCGAATTTTTTATTGCAAAAAAATCAGTTCCTGGTCCAGCATCATCCTCTGGGCCAGTCCCACCAATCCAAATCAACTCTCTACCATATGGATCATCTTGTTTGATAACAGGCTCAGGTCTTCCTCGATACCCCAAACGGGTAATCTCAAAACCATCGATATCTGACCAAGCAATGTCGGGCACATTAACATTGATAATCATGTCTCCTGGAAGGGGATCTTTTTTTAACTGTTCCAAAATATGAGAAGTAGCTAGAGCAGCTGTTTCATAATTAATTACCTCATAATTTTTTTCTTTTTCTGGAACCAAAGATACTGCAATAGCGGGCATCTTCAAAAACCGACCTTCCATTGCAGCCCCCACCGTACCAGAATAGAGCACATCATCACCTAAATTAGCTCCTGCGTTTATTCCTGATATAACAATATCAGGTTCTGATTTAATAAGACCAGTTAAACCGATTTGAACACAGTCGGCTGGCGTTCCGTCTACAAAGAAAAAACCATTTTCAGCTTTCCTAACACGTAAGGGACTATGCAAAGTTATTGCGTTGCTGGCACCGCTGCGGTTTCTATCGGGAGCAACTATAGTCACATCGTTATTTTGTTGAATTGTTTTAGCTAGGCAACGAATACCTGTCGCAAAATATCCATCATCGTTACTAATTAAAATTTTCATCTATTTTCCTTGAGTAAGTGCCGTACTAATTTATTTCTTTATCACGGTGAGATGACCCTCTTTACTTTTTTAGTAATGCATTGATTAAAGAAACCATTACTGAATTAGTACTTATAAATGTATTTTTTTAATTCCAATTCAGAAAAAATACATTAGATTTCACGAAAACTAAATCCTAGTACGCTGAAAGTGAACTGCTAAGATAACCTAATTCTACTTCAAATATTAGATACTTCATCATTAGGCAGTATTGTTTGCCTCGTAATAACCACATCACCAATTCGACGTCTTGATGCATTTTTTACCGTGACTTTAAGACCCTCAAACTCAAAGACTTCGCCGTTACTTGGTATCCTTTCAGTTTGCTCCAAAATCCAACGATTCACTGTATCTGTCCCTTTTCCTGACAGCTCGATGTCGAAGAAATGTTCTACGTCACGTATCTCCGCAGCGCCATCCAAAGCGATTGTGTTTGAATCTATAGTTTGGATGCTAACCGGAACCTCGTCTCTTTCATCATAAATTTCCCCTACTAGTTCTTCCAGTAAATCTTCTAGAGTAACAACACCTTGCATGGTTCCGTGCTCATCAACAACAATCGCTAGATGCTGTTGCTCCCGACGAAACGCCGTAATGGTCTCATTTACGGATTGGGTATCTGGAACAAAACTTGGCTCCCGCGCTAAATTTGATAAAGATTGGTCACCCATCGATTTATCTGTAACAACTTGGAGCAAATCTCTTAAATGAAGTATCTTCAGAATTTCATCCGGATCCTCCGCATGCAAAGGTATGCGGCTAAATGGAGTATTAATTAAGTCTGGTAGAAGCTCTTTAAGATTTTTTCGTCCATCCAGCGAAAATACACGGTGCCTAGGGGTCATTACATCTTCGACCACAAGATCAGTAAACGCGAACGCCCGTTCGATCAAGGTCCGTTCAGATTTCTCTATAGTGCCCTCTTC
>CAYFJI010000061.1:0-11275 GCA_964343365.1 uncultured Acidiferrobacteraceae bacterium | reverse complement strand
TGTTCCCATTTGGATCTTTTCTAAGAATCAAAACCTCCGGAGCATCTACTGAATGCTCTACCCCATCATCGACATGATGAAAAAATAAGGGACCAAAATTTGAAGTAAATTGGCGTAGAGACTTCGGCGACAATTGTTGATTATGAAAAATAAGAACCTTATAACGATCCAAATTTTTCCTTATTTCCCGTATTATTTCCGCCCTATTCTCAGAGTGTAGATCAACGCCAGTTACCGAAGCGCCAATATGCGGAGTTACTAATTCGAATTTTAATGCCATAATTAAAAAAATAAAAAATCGAGCTGTTTTAGAAAAAAAATTGAAAAAGATTTTGTTTGAGGTTTGCAATACTATAAATCATGGAAGCTTCTGCTGATATAGATTCTAGAATGACTCTGGTAACGCTATCAGAGCTAGTGTCTAATAATGGATGAAAAATCAAACAATTCTTTTGGTCTTAAATAATAACCATGAATCAAATAAGTTTTCAAAAACTATCAAAACAATTTAAGCCTTTAATCGGAGGAAAACCGTAATGTCTGTAATCGCTGTATTCGTAATAATAGGTGTGGCTCTACTTATTGTAATGTTTGCATCCATATTTCTCTTGCGGCTTTCACGCCAAGAAAAGCCTATCCAACCTGAAAACGGGTCTGATAAACAGAAATCACAAGATAGTTCGGAAGACAGAAACAATTTGGATCAAAATTAGTTACGTGGTTTAACTGGATACAGACTGCTAGATAGATTTAGGACTCTTGACAACTACGGGTATTTCTTTTGGTCCAGGATCTCGCGTACGACCAGCTTCATCCAGGCGAGAAAGATATTCTTCCCACCAGGCATCATAATTTAAACCTAGTTGATGAAGAGTCTCCCAAGAATAAATTCCTGAATCGTGACCATCATTGAAGCATAGTTTAACAGCATAAAATCCTTGTGGTTCAATTCGATCTATACCTACATCTTTTTTTCCATACTGCAAAACTTCTTGCCCTGGGCCATGACCCCGCACTTCAGCTGAAGGTGAATAAACTCGAAGATATTCACAAGGAAGAGAAAACCTTGATCCATCATCAAAATGTATTTCTAGAATTCTAGATTTTTTATGCAAAATCATGTTCGTCGGACGATATTTATGACTCATGTTTAACTTTATCTCCGTTTAGCAGTATTATTACGTCTATAATTCAATAAAAATATATGTGCACCTGTAGTTTAGCCATTCTAGCGACTAGAGGCTAAGATGGCATAGCTGATCTACAAACACTTTTACTTCGACATTAAGTCTATTCATCAAGCTAAATTCTATGTAACGATAGCCAACTTGGCTACTATATCTATAAACAGAAAATAAACCTATGTCTTGCGATACCAAAAATATTAAACTTCCAAATCAAATACCCATAGAAGTATTTGATATCCCTGTACATGAAATTCGCAGAGGATACCGAAGCGACGTGTACTTTTGGCGTGCAAAAAGGACTCTAGAAAAACACAAGATTCGTGAAATGTCTACAATCCAGGTGTTCCAAAAGAAAAAAGCAGTGCTATGTGGTATCGAAGAATCTTTGGCACTCCTCGCTCTAGGAACTGGTCACTATCGAAATCCACAAAAGGCATTCCATCTCTTTGATTCTCTTATGCAATCAAAAAAAAAGGTTCGTTCCCTCTATCTAGCTGATCAAAATAAACTAAATGAAGCTATGCAAGAAAAAACTATAATCAGTCAGCAACTTGATGCTGAATGGGTAAACACCCTGTCTGATATTCGTGTCTACTCTTTAAGAGATGGGGATAAAGTTGATCCTTGGGAACCTGTCCTGGTTATTGAAGGCCCACTGTCAGAGATTGTTCATCTGGAAACTCTATATCTAGGTGTTCTAGCGCGCAGGACACGTATTTCTACAAATGTTTCAGAGGTAGCAAAAGCGGCAAATAATAAGCCAGTTTTTTTCTACCCTGCACGCTTTGATCATTGGGCAGTGCAAGGTGGCGATGGATATGCAGCATCTGTAGGAGGAGCCAATAATGTATCAACAGATGCGCAAGGAGAATGGTGGGGCATGAAAGGTGGGGGTACTATCCCGCATTGCTTGATCGCAGCTTGTCATGGAAATACTTTACTCGCAACTGAGCGATTCTCCGAAACCTTTCCAGATACACCTCTTGTCGCATTAGTCGATTTTGAAAATGATTGTGTTCGAACTTCTCTTGAGGTAGCAAAATCTCTAGGTGATAAATTGTGGGCGGTAAGATTAGATACCTCAGAAAAAATCGCTGATGTCTCAGTCATGGATAAATATAATGAAAAACTAAACACAGGAGTAACCCCTGAACTTGTTCGCAAGGTTCGACGAGCTCTTGACCAAGAAGGTTTTAAAAAAGTTCGTATCGTGGCATCCGGCGGTTTTAATGCAGAAAAGATTTCAATTTTTGAAACTGAAAAAGTTCCAGTAGATATTTACGGCGTTGGTTCTGCCTTCATGAAAGGTAGTTTTGATTTCACTGCAGATGTTGTAAAAATTGATGGCCAACCAATGGCTAAAAAAGGTCGTGGCTACCGTACCAACGAACGATTAATTGAGCGCTCTTTGCTATGACAATATTTGTCGAGCTACTTGCAATTTATATCAGAATCGAAAGAATTTTTTGTTATTAAATCTTGAAGGCAGGCGATTCCCTTCTGCACCAATGGACCAAGATCATGCTCACCGTCCAAAGCAGCTAAATTTTCTTGGGAAACCCATCTCAACCCTTCAGATTCATGGTTTTTAACTATTCTGGAACTACTCGATGCTAATGCCAAAAATCGGATATCGTAGTGCTCATGAAGACCTTCATCTGGCAGATCTACCAAATGAATATCAAGATCAATAGCAGGCTCAACTAATGTCAATGTGCTAATTCCTGTTTCCTCAATTGCTTCTCGTAATGCTACACGCGCTAAGTTTTCATCTCCATCCGCATGACCTCCTGGCTGCAACCATCTCTTTAATTTGGTGTGATATAACAACAATATATTTAGATTTTCTGGATCAATGATAAGGGTAGACGCTGTAAGATGCCCGGGTCGGCCATTTCTATATAGAACATCGGGCTGGCATTCAATTCTTGACAAAATTTTTTTTTGTTTTGCAGAACGTGGGGCCGACAAAATAAAATTTTTTGCTTTAGGAGCGTTGCGATCTTCTATTTCAGTCTCTCCATATGAGAAGTTGTGATTCAATTACAAACTCCCAATCGATTAATTACTATTTTTAACATAAGAAATTTATTTCCACATTAAGTAAAAAATTGACTATGAAGATTTGCTCATATGAGAAATGTATCAACTCGCCCCCAAACCAGTATCCATCGCATTGACTAAACACGCCATGTTACCGTGAGGATGTTTGTTTTCATACATTATTTGATGTGCATATCCAATTTCATCAAAACCAAATGTCTCAGAAAGACAGGTATCTACTTTTCCAGACATAACTAACTTATTGACCGCTTTAGCTTGTTCATCATTGGCTAAGTGGCTTCCTTGAAAACGTTTTTGCATCATCCAATGGTAACGAAGATCAAGCGATACATTGTACCCAGTCGTACCAGCGCATATAACAATCATTCCACCTGTATCGCAAACAAAACCAGATGTTGGTAACGTTGCCTCCCCTGGATGCTCAAATACAATTTTTGGATTTTTTCGCTCCCCCACAATATCCCAAATTGCTTTACCAAAAGCACGTGCTCCCTTGAACCAAGTTCCCCATTCTTTACTCGTTGTATCAGGCATCACACCCCAATGGTCGAAGTCTGAACGATTAATAACACCAATTGCTCCTTTTTTTAAACAAAAATCACGTTTATCATCTTCCGACACAACCGCGACGGCTTTGCCACCATGGGCTGCAATGATCTGTAATGCGATTGAACCAAGACCACCAGCCGCGCCCCACACTAGCACCACATCGCCACTTTCAACTATATTGGGCTCCCACCCCATTAACATACGGTATGCTGTTGACGCGCAAAGCATATAACAAGCTGCTTGCTCCCAATTTAGATGTTTTGGTTTGGGTTGACACTGGTGTGATTGCGCTTTAGTGAACTGGCAATATCCCCCGTAGTTTGTTTGATAGCCCCAAATTTTCGTTGAGGGAGCAAGCATCGGATCTTTTCCTGAGAGCACCCAAGGATCATTGGGTTCCCACCATCCCGAATGGACTACTACTTCATCACCCACTTTAACGTCAGTGACCTCGGAACCAATAGCCCAAATGATTCCAGAGCAATCGCTCCCCCCAGCATGAAATTCTTCTGGTTCACCTTTTTTCTGGCGATCACTAATGACATCCACAGGATACCCTAAAGCAGCCCAAACATTGTTATAATTAATCCCCGTCGCCATTGTATAAATAAGTACATCCTTTGGGCCTAAATCAGGAATGGCGATAATCTCACGTTTCCAAGCGTCTTTCGGTTCACCAAACCGTTCACGTCGCACGCAAAAAGCGTGCATATTCTTCGGCACAACCCCCAACGCTGGAGGTGTTCCAAGGTCACATATTTCAGGCCTTATATTGGTATCAATTGAGCTATCCAGAGGCATACTTATCTCCTTTCGATCATCAAAATCTTTTTCCGGTTGCATATCATTTCTTATGCTTCAACATTGTCATAGAATTATGTTGAATAATATGGCTTATTCTTGCAATATCATCAGTAGAAACGCAAGTGATATAAAAATTTCTATCCTTAAACAGTCTAAACGGAGAAAAAATGGGCACCAAGTATGAATCCATTTACCAAGAATCTATTGCTGATCCCGAGAAATTTTGGGCGAAAGCTGCAGAGTCAATTGATTGGATTTCTCCATGGAATGAAGTGCTAGATAGAAAACATGATCCACATCTAGGATGGTTTGCGGGAGGTACGCTAAATACTTGTTTCAACTGTGTTGACAGGCATGTTAATGCTGGCAGAGGAAATCAAACTGCTATTATCTATGACAGTCCAGTTACCAATACTAAGAAAAAAATTAGCTACCGCGCTCTCCAGGAGAAAGTCGCCCGGTTTGCCGGTGCTTTAAAAAATCAACGCGTAGAGCGTGGTGATCGAGTGATCATTTACATGGCAATGATACCGGAAGCCATCATTGCAGCTCTCGCCTGCGCGAGGGTAGGTGCAATTCATTCAATAGTTTTTGGGGGGTTTGCCGCAAATGAATTATCGGTAAGGATAAATGATTGTAAGCCAAAACTGATTGTAAGCTCATCTTGTGGTATCGAAAAGGATCGTATCGTGCCATATAAACCTCTTATCGACAAAGCCATCGGACTTTCAGACCATAAACCATTAACCTGTATCATCCTTCAACGCGAGGAAAAACAAGCAGATCTATTGCCAGGACGAGACATCACCTGGATTCAAGCAATGGATGACGCTGAATCATTAGACTGTGTACCAGTAGAAGCGACTGATCCACTCTATATTCTTTACACATCTGGAACCACAGGCCAACCTAAAGGAGTAGTCCGTGACAATGGAGGACATGCCGTAGCACTTCATTGGACAATGAAAAATATATATAACGTAGAATCTGGAGACGTTTTTTGGGCAGCATCAGATGTCGGATGGGTTGTAGGTCATTCCTATATATTGTATGGGCCGCTGTTGGCTGGTTGCACAACAGTACTGTATGAAGGAAAACCAGTTGGCACTCCAGATCCTGGGGCGTTTTGGAGAGTGATCTCTGAACACAATGTCAGCGTCATGTTCACCGCACCAACTGCGATACGCGCAATACGACAACAAGATCCAAATGCCAAAAAAATAAGAAACTATAAGTTAAAGATCCTCCGCTCTCTATTTTTGGCAGGCGAACGCTGCGATCCAGACACACTTACCTGGCTACAGGATAATCTTAACGTCCCGATAATTGATCACTGGTGGCAGACCGAAACAGGCTGGGCAATTGCAGGTAACTGCCTGGGAATAGAAATGCTACCAATTATTCCTGGATCTTTAAATCGTGCATGCCCAGGTTGGGATGTTCGAGTCTTAGATAATTCTGGAAACGAAACTCAAACAAAGATAATCGGAAACCTGTGCATTAAAATGCCTCTACCTCCCGGTATATTTCGTACTCTTTGGAATGCTGATCATCGATTCCAAAACTGCTATTTCAATAGATTCGAAGGATATTATGAAACTGGCGATGCTGGAATGATTGACGAAAGTGGTCACATTTATGTTTTGTCACGCACAGACGATGTAATTAATGTCGCCGGTCATAGGCTATCGACAGGTGCTTTGGAGGAAGTTCTAATTTCTCATCCAGAAGTTGCAGAATGTGCCGTAATCGGCCCAGATGATCCAATAAAAGGCCAGTCACCAATTGGGCTCCTGGTGCTCAATTCCAATTGTGAACAAACTAACCAAACGGTAATAAATTCATGTATTGAAATGGTGAGAAGTAAAATTGGTCCTATAGCGTCATTTAAGAAGGCTACAATCGTTGATCGATTACCGAAAACGAGGTCAGGAAAAATTCTTAGAGGTACGATGAAAAAAATTGCTGATGGAGAAACATATACGAGTCCAGCTACTATTGAAGATCCGCAGGTGCTCGATGAAATCAAGATCGCTCTTAAAAATCTGGGGTTTCCTTTTACCTGATATTATCAATCTTGTTATTCGTTTTCACGAATCCAACGTCTAAAATGAAACTCTGCTCTACCTTTATCTACAAGATACAAGATTTTAACTAATTCACTAGCTCTAAATATTTCTAGACGCCCCTCTTTCTCATACCATTTACCGACAAATCTTCCTTCTCTATATGTTGCGCCTAAAATTTTCTCTTCATATTCGATAGGAAGAGTGCCACTAACCTCTATCGCATCATTTAGCACATCAGAAGAATCAAACTCTTTCAAAAAAAACGTATAGGCTAGCGTTAACAAACCAATCAAACCAATGAGTGTAGCGTTCATAATCTATCAATATCTATTCTAAGGTGCTTTTATCTGCGCTATTTCAGGTTTCATTTTTAATTAATTTTAATAATCCCTCAAATGGTTTGTACTTCTGGACTTGTTTCAACGAAGCAGAACAAGGTTCAGTATTAATAGTGGATACAGAACGTGCATGCTCATCGTCATGACAATAAAGACAAAGATGCTCCCAATTATGGCCATCAGGTGGGTTGTTAGCATGATTATTATCTTTGTGATGCACAGTTAGTTCATGAATATTCCCATTATTAAAATCACGACCACAACGAGCGCAAACCCAGGGATGAATTTTCAAAGAACGTGCGCGATAACCTTTATCTCTATAATCTCGATCCTTTATAACGTTCGCAACAATGCTATCAGCATGTTTGATTTTTTTCATATTAAAAAGTGTATCAATGCTTGTACTCAAACTGATCTCAGCCCTTGCGGATACGGTTAATATGATTCATCATAACAAATTATTTGCAAAGTAAATACTATACTTATACATTGAATCACTATTTTTGTTTCTTTCTGTCGTTTTAAAGTTCAATATTGCCTAGGGTTTGTAAATCAGGAAGAAATAGCATTTGGCGACATGATTATATTATGAATGCTTATTTATTAGACTCAAACAGAAGCGTCTGCACGCCTGCCAAAGTTATCCCTCTACGATAGTTTCGACCATGGAAGCCACACAAACAAAAATTGCGGTCATTGTTATCCTGGAAGCACGGGAACATTGGCTAATGTTGAAGAGAAAATACCCGCCTAACAAAGATCTATACACTCCGGTTGGAGGTAAACTTGAAAGTGGTGAATCACCTCGAAATGGTGCTATCAGGGAAGTTTATGAGGAAACAGGTATAACAATTGAGGCCATGCACTATAAAGGGCTCTTAGTAGATTCATCGCCTGTGGACTACAATTGGACCTGTTTCATCTATCAAGCCAAGATCCAATATATTATCCCTCCATATTGCAGTGAAGGCACTTTAGTCTGGATCCCTATCGACTCACTTTCTCAACTGCCAACACCAGTTTCAGATCCATATCTCTATCCACTTATCCTCTCGGGAAAACCTTTTTTCCTAAGTGCAACCTACTCAGCGGAAAATAAACTAACTACTCTAACTGAGGAGATCTCGGAAACCAAATTGTTTCCGTAATTAATACTTAATGTCGGTGGCCCTGAAATGATCCTCTTACTTGGTGTCAGGATAGTGACACAACTATTAATTTTGTGACATTTTTCTAGATTCCTACGAAAGTGGATCAATTTGATAACTGCGCCACATAATTTTTTCGACGCAACATGTTAAAGTTCTTTTAAATACAATGACTTAAGGTGCCACAATGATTCGATGAATCTAAGAAAAAACCAGATTTATAGTTGGAGAAAATATTTTTTTAGCATCTACTCATTGTAAAATGATAAAGTCATGTAGGAGTTACTAGAAAAAATTCTCGTAGAATAAGGCCCTCTTCGATAGCATGTCGTCTGGATTTCCATTCATCTTGACGATCTCTGAAAGCTTCATCTCCGATTGCCTGAACTAATGCATTTTTATGTTCCAAATCAATAGTTTCCAAAGCACTGCATAAAACTGCGCACTCTTCACTAAGATCCTTGTAATCAAGAATTTTCCACCCAGTTTTATCTAAAAGGTCAGGGTATTCTAGATCGGATTCAACGAAGCGAGGGCCATTTTCAATTGCTCGAACTTTGTCTTCTTTACTTAAGTTTGATGATATAGACATAACTGAAAATCCCATCAAACCACCTTGCCGAATAACTCTTCGACAACTAACAAGAGCATCATACTTTCTAGAAAGACAGCACAAAAGATCGCTATGATTTATAGCATCAAAATAACCGATCCTAAATGGGAGATCAGCTGCGTTTGCTACGGAAAACCATGATTTTTGATCACGACATTGTGCCCTAGCTCTGTCTGATGCTAACTTCAAAGCTGACCCTGTTAAATCTACCATAGTTACTTTGCATCCGGATTGTTCGCCTAAATAAAGTCCAGGCCACCCAGTTCCCGAGCCGATATCAAGCAATTTATCACTCAATCCAAGATTTAAAATTTTTCGAATCCAATCGGCTTGAAGTCGAGTCGTCCAGCTATTTGCTCCATAATCACTTCCAAACGCAATTTTCTCAATATCCAACAATATGGGCAGTTGACCCAATTGATAGGTCATTTCAAAGCGCTTTTGTTGATCTCTTTCGACTGTTGTACAACAACTCATGAATTTATTAATCCAGAATAATTTGTTGGCATATTTATTTCACATTGAGCCAATGTTGTAAAGAGTTTAAAGAACTATTCGGATGGGGAGCAAAAAAATCCTCTAATGTACAAAAAATGGATCAACTAATCAGGCAGAAATTAAAGTAGAATTAGATCCAGTTTAAATTATTAAATTTAGATATAGCAGTAATATTATTTTTCCAATTTCAACCCATACTGCAGACTCATAATGAAACATGATAAGGCGCTTACCCTGATAGCCTCAAAAGGAACTCTTGACTGGGCCTATCCACCATTCGTACTCGCATCAACAGCCGCTGCAGCAGGGTATCAAGTCACTATGTTTTTTACTTTCTATGGACTCCAACTTTTACGGAGAGATCTGAACCTCAAAATCAGCTCCCTTGGTAATCCAGCAATGCCAATGCCAATGGGAATGAACACCTGGATGCCCGTTATTGGAACAGCTCTACCCGGAATAGAGAGTATTATGACAAAAAAGATGAAAAAAATAATAAAATTAAAAGGAATTGCAACAATTGAAGAATTACGAAACTTCTGCCTCGAAGCTGAAGTCAAAATGGTAGGATGTCAAATGAGTATCGACTTATTTGAAATGAAAAGATCCGACTTCATTGACGGGATCGAAATTGGCGGCGCCGCTACTTGGATGGAAACCGCTGACAAAACAACTATTAACCTATTTATTTAAATTTATCTCTTTACCTAGACCTATTGGATGCTGTCTCTCAAACTAACTATCGATTTCTGTTCTTAAACTATTTGTAATCCCAGTACTATTGAAACCTTTATTGTTGTTGCTACTTTGATTATTTGCATCTGGACTATTCCTATTAACAACCATCTTCGAGTAAAGTCTTTTGACTTCTGAGCTCCCCGTCGTCTTACATAGGAAAGGCAATACTGCATGAAGCAAACAGGCAACTGAAGCAAAAAAAAGGCAGCCCGCAAAGTACAATGCATTTACAAAATGGGCGCCATAACTTTCATTAACCTCATTGGGATGCTCTTGAAACTTTTTTGAGATATTCGAAAGCATTTTCTATTCCTTTACATTTTTTTAGTTGATTTTCATTTTACCATTTATATTTGTAGCATTATTTTCTATTTTTTTATAATTATTTATAATTTTATGCTAATTTTAGTCGATAAGCTTAAAGAACTCACATTCGATGTGTCTTCATCCTAATCACACTCTTATTCGGCTTTAGAGAGCTCAATTGATGTTTGAAACCAAAAATTAGATATTAGTCAGATACAGCCCGTTGGCTTAGGGAGACCCGCATATTTGCAAGCTTGTTTTGCGGGACCTTGAGGGAACAATTGATAAAGATACCTGCTATTGGCTTTATTCTTTCCTAACTTATTACACATTGATCGAACTAACAAACGAATGCCAGGGGCAACATGGTGATTATTATAGTAATCCCGAATCAAATAAATTACAGTCCAGTGGTCTTTAGTGAGGACTAACTCATCTTGAGTCGCTAAAAATTCCGCGACACTAATACTCCAATCTTCTAGATTTAGGAGGTATCCCTCTGTGTTAGTCTGATAAATTTTACCTTCAATTACAAAAGTCATTTGTTTGGACTGAAAAAGTATTCAAAATCATATTAATTGTAATAGTACGATATAAACGTTTCCAAAAAAATAGCTTTAGACAGGGTGTTTTCTATGGAGAGATGCCATGAGTATCATATACGCAACAGCCATATGGCCATCACTAATCCGATTCAATCTATAACCCAAGTAGAAAAAAAACCTATTAACATTATCAGAAAAATAGTAAAATAGGATGATACACTAAAATTTAATAGCTCTTTGCAAAAATTTTTTATGGATGCCACTGATCGGAAAATATTATCGCTACTACAGGAAGATGCAACTCTTTCGATCGAGAGCATTGCATCCAAAGTACACCTTTCTTCCACGCCGTGTTGGAAAAGAATAAGGAGGCTAGAGAAGGACGGCGTGATAGAAAAGCGAGTTGCTCTCCTAAA
>CAYFJI010000060.1:0-11389 GCA_964343365.1 uncultured Acidiferrobacteraceae bacterium | reverse complement strand
ACTCACTGTGATTGCTGTTCCAATAGATGAAACTCTATATAAAGGGTTAACATATTAGCTTGGTAACGACAGTAGGAACTATTAAGCTGAATCATATCAGAGGCTAAAAATGATCGGAGATCAATATCTTTCAGGCAGAGTTGCATTGATTACGGGTGGCGCTACAGGTATTTGTAGGGCCACAGCACTGGCTATGGCAAAGGCTGGCGCAAACATTGTCATTGGATCATTAACAGAGCAAGTAAGACTCAAAAAAGTTAAGAGGGAAGGCCACACTGTGGTCAGCGAAGCTGATCTTGAGAAAACACGAAAAGAAATAATTAATCTCGGCGTGAAAGCCCAAGCGCATGCCTTAAACGTTGCCACAAATGAATCATGCGATGCCATTGTAGAGTCCGCAATTAACGAATTTGGGAAAATCGATATTCTAGTGAATGGCGCTGGTTCGAGTTTATCAATGTCGATGATTGACCACGATGACGAAGCCTGGCACCGCGTAGTCGATGTTAACTTGAATGGGGCGTATCGTATGATCAAACGCACTTTGCCAGGTATGATGGATAGGGAGTGGGGACGAATTATTAATATTGCATCCACTGCCGCATCAATTGGCGAAAAAACGCGGGCTGCATATTGTGCGTCTAAGTCTGGAATTTTGGGACTTACACGGGCTGTGGCATTAGAAGGTGCGCCACGTGGTGTAAGTTGTAACGCAATCAGTCCAGGTTCTGTAATCACCCAACAAGCCATTAATGCCGTGACACTAGAATTAGAAATGAAAGGTATCAATCAAACTGTTGATCAATATCTTGCCGAATCAGCTGCTGGGACACCACAAAGGCGTCATGTGGAGGCAAGGGAAATTGCGTCTTTGGCTTTGTTTCTGTGCCAAGCTGATGCATTCTCGATAACGGGACAGGATCTTACAGTTGATGGGGGTAATATGTGGTAATTGACTCTATTTAACTGACGCAACCCTTAAGTGATTATGTTTTTGTCCAGGACGTATCAATAAACCGGCGGAGTACGTTTTCAGTGATTCTCGATACGTTATTATTGTAGTTGTTGTGCGAGAGACTACCCGTCCACGTCACAGATGCCGCGGAAAAAATGACACCACCATTAGGACGTTGCCAGATAGCGATATGTGATATTGGTGAAACGGGCGGTTGGCGCGGTGGTGAGAAATCGGGATGTTTCGCCTCAGCAAGCACCACTGGTGGATTGTCGGTGTAGTTCTGATGGGGATGGACTGAATCCATTTCAAAGCCGACTGCACTACCAAGATTTAATCCGAAATTACCAATCAGTTCATCGTCTGCAATCCCATCAAAAATAAAATCATAGCTGGGCTCATAGCTTTGTTCAGTGCGTCGATAACCTTGTTCTGTTTCTGCATGACGCCAGATAGCAGCGGAAAATTCGACCCCAAGGATTCGGCTAGGAGATGTTTTGCGGCGCGACCACAATCCACCAAGCTCAAGGTTGGTGCTATGTTGTGCTTCGCCAGGGCGCGGACGATATGTTGGTCCATAATCTCCCTCGCCGCCTTTGCGAAGCTCCATAATGTGCGGTCTTTGTTTGTCTAAGGAGATAACCCAGTAAAGCGAATTCCCACCTAAGTTTAAAATACGACCACCATTTTTACTGTATTCAGTGACCCCATCAATCATTTCTTGTGTGTAATATTCTGGATGACTACCAAGGATAACGCAGGGATACTGCGAAAGAAGGGAGTTCCCATGTAGGTGAAGATCTTCATCTGTATAAACATCGTAGGTAAATTCCTTTTTCTCTAACCAATCAATGAGGTACAAATTGGCGGTTATCATATGGGCTCCCCAATTTTGAAATCCAGCTTTTGGATTCCAGGTACGGGTCGGTTGAAGCCGGCTACGATAGTACACCATCGAGCCATCACTATGAACGTTGTATAGACTTAGTCCTCCATCCAAAACGCCATCCTCGGTATAGCTGTATACTGATCTGTTACTCGCGTAAGCTTGCCATGTGTAGGTTGGAATGATGTGCGCAATGGGGCCGGATGGTTTCCGCGGAGTCACGATGAATGGGATAAATATTTCGTCCGTGTCCGTAGTCAAATGTGCTGAATAGATTCCTGATTTTGTGTCCGATGCCACTTCCAAAGAGCATGCAGGTTCCCATTGAGCGTCTTCAAGATCGTCTTCGTGTAAGTAAATAGCATTGTAGTCATTTGGTGCATCTGTATAAAGCCGAGATGGCATTCCGGACCAGAATGGACCCGTTACAGCGCGATCTCCCATGTTAACAACCTGACCATGATTACAATTTTCCGAAAGATCAGTGATAGTGGCTGTGTCGACTCCAATCGATAGATCCCAACATCCGATAAAGTCAGAAGAGTAGCGGTATTCACCCGCATTAGATAGATTCCAAATTTCTTCAGTACTCAATATCCTACTTAAGAGAATAGGATGTCCTATTTTTCCAGTGAAATGAGCCCAATGTTGGTTATCTTTAGTGGGATCTGGTATCGCGCCAAAATAGAGCGGAGCAAATCCTTCATAGATTTTACCTTTCTCAACCCTTTTTTTTGTTGTTGCAAGTGGAGATTTTGAGCTTCTAGTTTCAATTTGGGCAGAGCTTTCTCTTACCCGCTGATGTAGAGAGGCCTCTCCTTTCTCGCAGTCATAGGTGAGAGCGATAAAATGCCAACAGTCTGTATGCGCTGTTTCGCGAGCAGTTAACCATTCTCCTGTCCGTCCATCGTGAGAGATTACTGCGGTGACCATTCGATCACCTGCATAAAACAGACCATATGAAAAACTTTGTTTTCCCCATTTGGCCGCTAATGTGTGCCAACCAGTCGGTGTTAGGGTAGGGTGAAACCACATTGCAAGAGTGAAACTACCACCTGGATTTAAGGAATTTGTGCTAGGTATTTCGATGAATGAGCCGTAGTTTATTGATTGTTTTTTGAGCGAAATGCTCTTGGGCTGTTTCCAATCGACCTTCTCGGCCTTATACCCGGGACCCTCTGGGTTATCATCACCCTGAATGAGTCGCACAATATTTAATTCAGCTTCTTGTGTTAAGCTGCTAATCATAAGGTCAAGTTTCTCATCGGGATTGACTGAGATCTTGTCGGAGTAACCCTCAAGGCCGACTTCAGGTATGGGAGAGATACGTTTATTTATAGCCATCGGTAGCTAAGTATGCGATTGAGAGATTATTGTTAAGCGCAATTGTAGCTAAATGAGCCTTAGCATATGTAAGGTTGATTAGTTACTGTTTCCATAAGTTTCAACCATACACGTAACGATGGGTTTGCAGCCTCAGGAGAGCGTTTACTGCGCACTAAAAGACCGGGAACATCTCGTCCTGTCGGTTTCGTAGCGTCAGAATATCGAATATCCATGCTCCATCGAATACGATCGGTCACATTAGGCCTAGACCGATGGATAATTCTATTGTGAAAAAAAATTGCTCCTCCTTTACCTACTGGGCAGACAGCAAGCTTATCAGATGATTGCGGATTTTGTATACCGATGTGATTTGGTGGATAACCAGGTAATTCCACATGATTCATAATCCCAAGAGAGTGACTGTTTTCAATGAGCTCAAGACATCCATTTTGGGGCGTTGTATTCACAAGAGGGATCCAAAGATTAACCATCGGTGTTGATTCAGCTTTTTTGTCAAGAAACCAAACATCTTGGTGCCATGGAATTTGTGAGTCGCGCTCAAACGGCATTTTGGCCTGGATATTATACTGAGGGTGAAAAAGAATTTCGGGCCCAATTAATTGTTCGACAATATCTAAAATATTATTATTAGTTGCGATCTCCAGTAATCCACTAGTTTTTAGATGTTTTCCAGTTACTGATTTTCGAACATCAATACCGCCTTCCACATTCTCCTCAAGCCAGTGTAAAAACTTTTCGAAGTTCGTATCAGGAGCGGGTCTTTCTCGACCAGGAAATTCTGTCGCTTGCAAACTACTTTTAATTTGAGTTTCAATTTCAAGAATAAATTGGTCCAGGAGCTCTAATGGCAAAAGTTGCTCCTTAAGAAAGTAGCCGCTATCTCTAAATCTTTTCTGGCTGTTGTTCATGATGCACAGTTTCTGTTTTCTTTATGAGCCAATGAATCGCAGGCAGCGATAAATTCTTTTGAAGTAGCTGTATAACCAATCGAATATTCTGTGAGAGTGATCAAGCGTTTGGTGAAGGCCAGATCTTCTAAGTCGCCTGGAAGTTCTTGTGCTAATGTAGCATCTCGAAGCAGGACAACTTGGTAATTCAGGTTCATTGCATCGATCATCGTAGAGAGGAGGCAGACATCGAGCGAAAACCCAAGACAAATTAGTGATTTGGCGCCTATATTTCTTAAGAGGCCATCCAGTCTGGTCTCGAAGAAGCCGCTATATGCGTGTTTTCGCAGAAAATAATCTTCGGGCTGTGGTTCTATCTCAGTTGGAATCTTTAGCGCATCTGAGTGCCCGTAGACGTACTCTCTTGAATCAACTGTATCTTCTGAGCCCCATTCTTCCCAATTAAGATCAAAGCTTCGTTTGGCGATTTTAGCTAATTCTGAATTCATAATAGAAATTTTCGGCGCGGAATTATTGATATAAATAATCGGGATGCCAATGTTACGTCCCGCTACAATTGAGGGAGAAATCATTGTAGATATCACCTCGTCTTCCTGAGCTTTTAGATGGTCGTGACCCATGCCACCTACATCTACTGCAAGTAACGCTGTTCTAGCCCGGTCTATCTCGAGCAGCTCTTCTCTGGAGCCACGAAAATGATTTTGCGGAAAAAGTCGATGGTACCTAGCATTGATCGTCAATATAGATTCGTTCATAAGATTAGGCGATTTATTTTTATAGTGCTATGACTTAGAAAAAAATAAGTTAAATATAACGGGTTAGACCCCCATCAATATCAATGGATGCGCCAGTAATGTAGCTAGCTCTCTTACTTGCTAGGAAGGCAGTTAATGCTGCAATTTCTTCAGCTTCAGCTACTCGTCCTAATGGCGTATCTTTTGAGACTGTTTCATACCACTGTTCAAGTTGTTCATCAGGTGAAAAATACTCAATCGTGCTGTCCCATGCCTCACTTTTTACATTACCTGGATTGATGCTGTTTACCAGAATACCGTATTTTGCAAGATTATCCGAGAGTACCTTGTTAAATCCTAAGCATGCCGCACGATCGGTGCTGTTTGCGATATATTCAGGTGTTGATTGGCGGCCCACTATCGAATTGATGTTGATTATTCGGGGTTGGTTACTCCTTTTTAGGTGTGGTAAAGCCGCGTGGATTAGATAAATAGGTGCGAATAATTTCACATCTAGATCTTGGCGCCATTGGTCAAGCTGAACCTCTTCGAATGTACCAGTCACTGGGCTACCAGCGTTATTTACTAGAATGTCTAGGCTTCCAAATTCTGTTACTGTTGTCATAATGAAATTATCGACAGCCGTTTGCACTGTCACATCAAGCGCTATCGCAAGAATATTTCTTCCTGTTTGTTGTCTTAATTCAGTGGCAGTTTTCTGTAGCTCAGTATCTCCACGTGCGCATATAGCTATATCTGCACCTTCCATCGCAAGCTCATAAGCGATTGCTTTGCCAATCCCCTTGCTGCCTCCTGTAACAACTGCTCGTCGATTTCTTAATCCCAAGTCCATTTGATGTATCTCCCTAAAATGGTGCGCCTGTTGTAATTGCAATGTCTTCACCGTTGATTGCGGCCGCTTCGTCTCGACAGAGAAATGCAACTAAAGTTGCAATTTCGTTAGCTGGTACAAATCGTTTCTGTGGGTATGTGTCCAGATATTTTTTTCGAAGGATCTCTTCAGTTACATTGTCACGCTCAGCCCATTTTTTCATGTGCATTAAGCCGGATGGGGTCTCTATCGCGGCGGGGCTAATAGTATTTGCTGTAATCTGGTACTGCGCTACCTCCTGCGCCAATGATTTATTGAACCCCAATAGGCCATGCTTTGACGCAGCATATGCACTATACTCTGCGCTTCCAACGTGAGCGTTAGTTGATGCGATTGAAATTATGCGGCCCCACTTTGATTTAATCATAAATGGCAGAGCCTCGCGTGCGCAGAGATAACTACCAAAAAGATTAACATCAATGACTCTCTTCCACACATTGTTATCATGATTTAATACTGTGTGTATATGATTAGTTGCCGCGTTATTGACTAAGATATTGAGGTTACCAAACGAATTAAAACTTATCTCCATTACTCGATCAACATCTTCCTGGCAACTTATATCACCATCAAATCCAAGACACATTACGCCAATTGATTCAAGTCTTTCTTTGGCATTGTGAATTTCATCTTGGGATGCAAAGTATTTCAATTCTGAGTCAAGCTTTGCGGAATTATCCCTGCTTAATGAGACAACTGTAATATTTGCACCATGCTTAGCAAGGCAACTTGCAATTTCAAAACCTAAACCTGATGCACCACCTGTGACGACAGCTGATTTATTGCGTAGAAACAGATCATCCATAACGTTTATTAGTCATGACCAACCAGCACCCTTAAAGCATTACGATCAATTTCTACACCAAGACCTGGTCGGTCAATCGGTACTTCTACCTTACCGCGATGAAAAATTAGTGGATCGACTGCAAGATTACCAAAACGATCAAAAGGCGACGGCGTCCATTCAAATGGCAGTGATACTGACCCAGGTGAGGACGGGTTCGGTGCGTGGCTTGCTGCGAGGTGAATTGCTGCTGCCGTTCCAATCACACTCGCAAAGCCATGAGGCGTGCATTCCACGCCGAAAGTATCGCTCATGTCAAAAATCTTTTTAGCCTCGGTTAGTCCACCGACAAGCCCGATTTCTGGTATTAGTACATCAAAAATATTTCCAAGTAAAATGTCACGAAATGCTGGCCTGCCAGACAATGTTTCGCCACTGGCTAGTGAAATTGAAGTTGCTCGGCGGAGAGATTTATACCCAGGTAGATCGTCTTGTGATAACGCATCCTCAAGCCAAAAAATATCCATGGTTTCTAGCCTTTTCACAAGTTCTATAGCGGTTCGCGGTGTGTATGCATGATTGGCATCAATCATTAATGCGATATCAGAGGGAAGAAAATCGCGTATCCTTTTAATTCGGCCTAAATCATCTCCAATATCAAGTAAGCCAACTGCTAGTTTAATCGATGTAAAACCCTGATCTAGCATCACCCGCGCTGGTTGGATGGGATCTTGCAGCTTATTCGAGTCATCAGGATCTTTTGTATAACGAATTGCAGAGCCATAGCAGGTCAGTTCAGTTCGTACGGGACCACCAAGCAATTTACAAATTGGCGTGTTTAACGCTTTTCCTTTTATGTCCCAGCAGGCAATATCTACTGCAGAAATTGCAGCCATCGCGACACCTCCTTGGGAATGATCTCGAATCTCATGGCGAAGATTGCTCCAGAGTTTCTCGGTCTCAAAAGGATTCGCATCAGCAATAATTTCGGGAAACAGAGACAGGATAACTTCATAAATTGATTTTGGTGGGCCATAGGCCTCTCCCCATCCAATAATACCCTCATCTGTCAGAATTTCGACAAGGAGAGTAGGTGCTGATGTTACCCAACCCTTTGAATAACCCCAAGGAGGGTTCTGAGGAAAATTTATGACATACCCGTTGACGTTTGAAATTTTCATTTTGAGCGATACTCAATCGAATATACCACCACGGTACCATTCCCCGCTGGTGTTAATGAGTGCATCTTTCCTTTCGGAATATGGATCAAGCAGCCGGGTTTTATATCCCTTGATTGACCCTCAATTCTCATTGATCCGTGTCCATCAATAACAATATAAATTTGATCAAGATCATCGTGCGAGTGTGGATTAGACTTCTTTATAGTTAGCAAATAGACCCCTAGGTCCCCACCTATATTGGGATCGAGTAACGTTTTAAATGGAAATTCCTCCCAGATTTCGACGGGCAATTGGTCAGGATGCCGTAGATGCATGGTTGCTTCCTTTCGGTAATAGTTCAGCAGTGCAATATTTGACAATGCCAGTATTGCGGCAAAATGCTATATTCGTAAATTATTATAAGATTATGCTTGAAATTTATCACTAATGGATTCGATTGCTTTCGATTTTAAGCAAAATGGTTTTTTTTCGCCGATAAGGGTGCTGTCTGATTCTCAAATTTTTAGCTATCGTAGTTTGCTCAATGATACTTTGATGGGGAAATTAGAAGACCCATTAGTATCAGATCGATATGTTTGGCAACTCCATTTATTGATCCCATGGTTAGCAGAGTTGGTACAACATCCATCAATTTTAGATGCGGTTGAGCAAGTTCTTGGACGAAATATCTTAGTCTGGAATAGTGGCTTTATCATCAAGTGGCCAGAAGATAATCAATATACGTCTTGGCATCAGGATCGGACATTCTGGGGATTACGACCAGCGCGTGCTGTCACAGCCTGGATTGCATTTACTAAAAGTACCCGTGAAAATGGTTGCTTATGGGTGATACCAGGAACACATCGTCAGGGGCAGATTACGCATGTTAAACGCTATGCTAAGGGTAATATGCTGTCACGCGGACAAGAAATTGATTTGGATGTTAGCAGCAATGAGGCAGTTGCTGTTGACCTACGGCCTGGTGAAATGTCGTTACATGATGTTGGTGTTGTTCATTCGTCGGAACCAAACACTTCGGACGAGATCCGAATTGGCTGCAACATTACATATATTGCCCCAGAGGTTACGCAAACGCTTGGATCAGATACTGCGTATCTTGTGCGTGGTCAGGACAACCACAGAAACTTCTTTTTAGCACCAACTCCTCATGACTCGGAAAGCAAAGAAACTAAAGACTATTATGCTAAGGTTGCATTTGAGAGGGAAAATATTTTAGCGAGAGGATAAATTGTTAACTGAGAAGATGCTTGCTGAGGAACGTTGCGATTTTACGGTTCATGAAGTTCACCTCCATCGTTCCAATGTCGGTTGCGGCTTGATGACCCTGTTTCGAGGGAATCTCGTAATAAGTCGATTTAGGTATATGGTCCGCAGCCCATTTTGCTTCAGCTTCTGGGTTCATTAGATCGCCTTTCGCAGCTAATATTAATGTCGGGACAGAAATGTTATTTAGTGCTGATTTTGTACCACCTTTAACCCCAGGTGTTGTGCCAAGATCGTATTGATCGTAAGCAAGGGTTTGCCAAATCCAATCTCGCGGATCCGGCGCGTTGACTATTAGAGTTTTAATTTCAGTTTCTAGAAACTCGCGAAGGTCGTTGCCTGGTAGTCGCTTTGATATTGCCGACGGGGTGCTACAGGCAATAATATCCAGTAGAGCAACCCAACCGCGCCAGACTTCTGATGAGATTCGACCATCTTTCCAATCATCATGAGTCATTAGGATTTGACGAGAAATCAATGTGATTGCTTGGGACCATGCAGGAGTTCGAGCCATTGGTGTCAACGCAACAATAGAATCCATTCGTTTACTATGACTGATTGCCCATTGCAGTGCTTGCATGCCTCCCATTGAAGCGCCAATTACACAGCGCACTCGTGGTATTGAGAGCTGATCCAGCAATTGTGACTGAGAAGCTACCATGTCTCTTATTGAAAACTTGGGGAATAAAATACCAGGCTGAGATGCGCTATTACTTGGTGAAGAAGATAATCCATTTCCAAGTGCATCAGTTGCGATAATGCAATAGCGATTTGTGTCGAGCGCACGATTTGGCCCAATCAAAAAATCTAGTCGGCGATGATTGCCTCCCAGAGACGCAGTAACAAGAATAACATTATTTTTTGTTTGAGATGATTCGCCATGAATGCATGCTGAAATCTGGCAGTCTTGAATAGTTTCTCCTGATTCGAGCTCAAGATCACCAATTGGGTATTTAATTGGGTTCGAGTCCATGCAATTACTTTGTTGCTTCTTCAATTACTGCGCTAATGAGTATATCTTCCATTTCAGGACGGTATGGTGCAGGCAGGTTGCAATTATAAAACGATTCAGGTTCATATCCTCCTTCTTGAATAGCGACACGTGTTGGGATATACCCCTTGTAACTATTGGCATGACCAATAACAAGTGATTTGGTTGGAAGTATTGAGTTTTTTATGCGTAACCCTATTTCGGAGAAGATTTCTCCCTCTAACGCTATTACCGAGAATTCATTAGTGATAAACCAAATTTGTATGGAGTACGACTGATGTTCCTCCGGTTTTTCGCCGCTAGCTAATTTATTGAGCATTCTGTTAGCCCAGCCGGCGTGCCGATAACTGAAGGGCAGGGACAATATCGAAGAGAGTACGTACTCAGATACTGGTTTTTGTAATGGCAAGTCAATGGTTTGTTTTACTCCGCGCAGGACGATAGATGATAAAGAAGAATTTTTCTTTTTTACACATTTTATAGCTATAGACGCAAGTTCTTTCCCGATGCTATCCATGAAACTCTTACTCTGCTTTTCTGGCAACAAACGTCGTCCGAATCCTGAGTGAGGATTTCCAATTTCGTAATCTGTACTATCCCAGCGCGCCCGCGGGGCTACATCTCCAGCGCAGCCAAGAACATGAAAGGCCATGCAGTTCGAAAAAGTATTTTCTATTTCCTCGCGAAAATAGCCCGTCAAATCACTACTTATCTCAGTGCGAAGATGCCCGACAGGATGACTGGCATAACAGCAGACAATTGCGGCGGGTACATGTGGTTCTCGTTCGGCAATTAGAACACCTACCTCTGGATCATAGCTCCCGGATGGATTGGCCCTCATCATCACTCCCCAGGGTGTTGCTAAGCGCTTGTTGACTCCTATATCAGATCGTCCAGTTTCATATCTAAGGGTTACTGGTTCTGTGGATTCAATCGCCGCTAAAGCTGAGGAAATCATGCCATTAGTTGCATGTTCAACAAATTTTCTATCAAACGTGCCGGGTACAGCATCAAGTTCAATTGTTTGCGGAGCTGAGTGGGTGTGTGAGGCTGCAATCATTATTTCATTTGCAGCTAAACCAAGTTGATTGCCCAATGACGATATGACCTTATTAAGCATATAGTTACTGACTTTGCAGACATCGATTGTTATGAGAAGAAGCCTGGCAGAGCCATGAGAAAAAAACAGACTTTGAGCAAAAAGTTGTTTATGAATAACAGAGATTGCATGCTCAGTGTTAAGCACATCTCCTGCTAAATAACCTGCATTTTCTGGAGTAATGTCTTTTCTCGCCACACCTAGTTCTAATCGATGATCCATTAATAGTCGTACTTGTTTTAATTTCGCATACTGGCGGGTCTCTTGTCGATATCAGAAGTTATTGTCAAATCTAAAGATTTTAAAGTCCGCTCTACGTCAAATTTTTCAAGCGCTGATGGCGCACCTA
>CAYFJI010000059.1:0-11441 GCA_964343365.1 uncultured Acidiferrobacteraceae bacterium | reverse complement strand
CACGTTTTCCAGGATATTGAAATCCAACATCACAAAAATGAATCGAAGAATCTTGAATTTTTCTTTCAGGTGAGCCACTTCTCTCAGTTACTTCCGGCTTCGCATCAAAGATCCGATATACGCCTATTGCTGCAGATCGACCCACCATACCTTGATGAAGTACGCTTCTCAACTCTCGCATTGGTCGAAAAATCTCAACCCCAAGTAAAAGTATTATTAACAAAGCATTAAGCTCCATATTCCCGCCAATCACCCTGATGGATCCGACGATGAGTGCAGATGCTGCCCCTAACGCTATAGATGTGTCTGTTATACCCCTCGCTAACGAATTAGTTGCAAGAACCCACATAGTGGTACGGAATAATTCTTTGGCTTTAATACTTAATAATTTGGCTTTTGATTCGCTTTGTCCAAAAGATTTCAGAGTGGCAAGACCCTGTATAGAATCAAGGAATTCTGCGGCGAACTCGCCATAGGCCACAGAACGTTCAAGTGATTTTCTTGAATCAAGCTGATGCCACAAGCTCGGGCCAAGTAAAGCAATGAGAGCTGCAAACAAAAGAATTAAAGCCACAGGCAAATCAATAAAGCATACAACACAGAATATTATCAGCGGGGTTATAGCGCTAATCAAAACTTGAGGTAGATAACGGCCGAAATAAGTCTCTAATTGCTCAATGCCGTCTACTAATGTTAAGGCAAGCTCCCCAGAACGTTGATGAGTTATGTATCCCGGGCCTAATCTCATTAACTTATCAAAAAGAATACTTCGTAATGTTTTCTGAATTTTTGATGCGGTATGATGTGCGACGATGTTTTTAGAATATTCCAGCAATCCTCTAGCACACATGAGGATAGCGATCAGTAAAAATGAAAAGGTTAGCTCATATAAGGCAATTCCCTCAAAGATTTTTCCTAATAACCATCCTAATGCTACTAATCGAGCAATTCCAACACTTACCGAGAGAAGTCCTGTCATAAAAGACAGCAGAAGTTCCGAACGGAAACCCTTCGTCAGAAACCATAATCTTGATTCAAAATGCACTCAAATCACCCTCAGCGGGTCAAATTTTGAACTTCGTAATTTAAAAAAAATATATCCTAAATTTCTAACATCCATCCATAACGATCATCCGTTTCCCCGTATTGCATAGACGTCAGTTCTTTATATAAGCGAGAACATATTGTTTTCTCAGTGGAGTCCGGAACGGAAATTTGATGCCCTTTGAACTCAATGTTCTTTATAGGGGCAACTACAGCAGCTGTTCCTGCTCCAAACGCCTCAAATAAGGTGCCCTCTTTTTCTGAAATCATCAGCTCATCTATAGAGATAGGTCGCTCTTCATATTCTATCCTCCATTCATTTAGAAGTTGTAGGATTGAGTTACGTGTTACGCCAGGCAAAATTGTACCTGCAAGTGGCGGAGTGATGATCTTGTCTTTAATTCTAAAAAAAATATTCATGTGGCCAGCCTCTTCAATATACCTATGCTCTTTCGAGTCTAACCACAAAATCTGATCATATCCCGAGTTCAATCCATCTCCAATTGCCTTCAAAGTCGATGCGTAATTACCCCCAGTTTTCGCGGACCCCATGCCGCCTGGTGCGGCCCGTGTAAATTTATCCTCGGCTTTTAACGTGATACCAGGACCGTTATGGTGAAAATACTCGCTAACCGGGGCAGCAATGATGACAAATTCGAAGGAGGTCGCTGGCCTTACTGATAAGTGTCCTTCTGATCCAAATATTAACGGTCGTATGTATAAACTATGTGATCGACTCTTAGGAACCCACGTCGTCTCGACTGCAACTAAAGCAGAAATTGCTTCAACAAACAAATCTACCGACATCGATGGTATGCATAAACGTTCACATGATGTTTTAAAACGTGCTCCATTTTGCCACGGCCGAAAAACCCGAATGACATTGTCATGGCTTCCTCTGTATGCTTTTAAACCTTCGAAGACTGACTGACCGTAATGTAATCCGAGGCATCCTGGGCTTAGCGAAAGAGGTTCATGGGGCACAATCGATCCTTCGCGCCATGAGCCATTATCCCACGATTGACGAAACATATGATCGGTGAAAGTATTACCAAAACCAACCGCTTCTAGATTTGATGCTGTATGTTTAGGGTTTTTGGTTTTCTTTATTCTAATTGACACTGCGCAACACCAAAACCTATGATTTCCTAAAACTTAGCATATTTATTAACCTCGTCGCTATGGAACCTTGCAACTTTATTTGTTGGTGCTAAAGGTTCCTCGTAAAAGAACGATGGTAATTCGTCATCAGCATCTGTGAAACCTGCTATCCGATTGAATTGTCGTTCGTAGTCTATGGTGTCTTTTCCGAGCGCCATAAAAAAATCTGTATCTAAACTTAGGCCAAATGCATCATTAAGAGTGTTTACAATAAATTCGATGCGGGTAAAAGTAACTGAACGACCAAAGATGCAAATACCAAGTGAGTCGGAAGCTGCATATTGAATCTGTATTTCAAGACTTGCCTCCACAATTTCTTTTGCGTTCATGTTGTTTGTATCTAAAACAGGGAGATTTCCTGCTGTATGATCCGCGCCTTGCGCCGTCATCATCATTGTTACGCCAGTTGCCTCCACTACTCTTGGGTCGTAAGCGCTAATTGCTTGATTCTTTATAACCGGGATACGAGTGGCGTTATAATGGGCACCTACTCTTGCAGTACCTTGAGCCCACAAACGCCCTAGTTCGGTACCCTGTTTTATCTCGGTGAAGAATGTTCTCATAAAAGAACGGTCACCAAAATCTGCTAAACCCATTTCCATAAGAACGCCTATTGTCGCGCCAACTTCTATCGTATCTAAACCTAGATCGTTTGCAATAAAGTTCATTTCAGCTAAATCATCTGGATCGTCTAGCCCACAATTGGTTCCCATCAGTCCCAACGTTTCATATTCAATCGGAGATGTAATTTCAACTCCGTCTTTATCAACATACACGTTACTACATTCTATCGTGCAACCTGGCATACACGCGTGTGTAATTTGACCACCACGAGAACGATTCAAGTCACGGATATAATCTCCTCCTAATTTAAATGTTTCTAAATCAGGGTCTACAAAACGTCCCACACTAAAATTATTTACCGGAATACCGCCTTGATGATTCTGGATATCGGCCATCATGGCAGTTCCAACCTCACGGAAAGTATGCACTGGAGCTTGTTCATTCAGTAATCTATTGTACTCTTTAACGGACCCCATTACTTTTTTACGATCCACGAATTGAGGCATTTTGTTTAGGGGAACAATTATTGCTTTCACTTTTTTACTGCCCATAACTGCGCCTACCCCTCCACGAGCAGCTAATCTTGATGGACGGAGATCAACATCGCTCGTAGCGATACCAGACACTAAGCCCATATACTCCCCGACAGGGCCACAAATTGCTAGGCTAATTTTTTTTCCGAATCGTTCATGTAGCATATTCGCAACTTCAAAATTATTTTTTCCGAGGTAGTCATCAGCTTTGTGATATCGAACCTCTTTATTTTTTGTGATTTCAATCACTACCCAATCTTCGCTGGCATCATTTAATGTAAATCCTGCTAATTCCAACTGACCCATCGCGAAACCGAAGGTCCCACCGGAATTAGATTCTTTAATTCCACCAGTCAGGGGGCTGCGGCATCCAATACTTAATCTATTTGCATTGGAAAAATTTGTTCCGGCAAGAGGTCCTACGGAAAAAATTAATGGATTCTCAGGAGATAAAGGCTCTACTGAAGCAGTACCACGCTCCAGTAATGTTTTTGCGATATAGTGTCGTCCTGCTCTTACGACTTCGTGAGGGGCTACATCTTCAATGTTGCAACCCTGCTGTCTTAGATCTACGTGTAAATGTGTTCGCATGGTGCAAGTATCCTAATTTTTTTTGGATTCATAAGATAAGTTTTCTACTTTGATTTAATTTTCCGCCAAATTAATGGGACAGTTAAAACTGCAAGCGCTATTTTAAACAATTCAGCCCAAATAAATTGAACAAATCCGACTTGGAAACTCGTCTGCCATCCAGTAAATTTAGCTAACCAGATAAGGCCTAATACAAATATTATTAATTCACCGACCAGCATTACATAGATCATATGGCGAAACGATTTTGTAAACCCTCGCTCAGCGAGAATTCCCACTAAAAGCATAGCAATAGCAAAACCGAATAAATATCCACCGGTTGGCCCTATTAAATAAGCGAAGCCTGATCCGGTAGCAAAAACGGGAAGACCTATGGCTCCTTCAGTCAAATATAACAAACCCGTCGCGAATCCAAGTTTTGAGCCGTATGCGATTCCCAAAATTAATACTACAAAAGTTTGCATCGTAAAAGGCACAGGCCAAAATGGAATGTTTACTTTAGCAGAAACAGCTAGCAACAATGTTCCGATAAATGCAAGGAAGGCTTGTTTTAGAAATGACTTCTGTGCTGCAGGCCAAATCGTGCTTGATAGAGTGTTATTCACTGCAAAGCTCCTGTTATTTTTTTAAATAGTTATAGTCGACAATATCCGTCAGTGAAATCTGTCGGCCTACAGTACAGCATTGATTATTACATCCCACAAGACACCAATTTTCTCATTCGGCTCTAACTTTCTAATTTTAAATCACCTATTTTTCTGTGCTCTATTAATAAAAAATCTAAATTGTCTATATTTTAACTTCTAAGGCTAATATCTCAAAACATTGATCGTTCATACCACCCTATTAATTTCAGTTAAACCCTTATTGTTTAAACACCGAATATTTTCTAACAGTATATCGATCAGATTATCCTCATATTTTGCAGTTTCACCGCCAGTATGAGGAGTTATTATTAAATTTTCTATACTCCAAAATGGAGACGATTGCGGTAATGGCTCGTCCAAAAAATGATCAATGGCAGCTCCAGCAATTTGACGATTTTTTAATGCCTGTAACAAAGCTTTCTCATTAATACAACCTCCGCGTGCAACATTGATCAAGTAGCAAGACTCTTGCATCTCAGCAATTGCGGTTTCATCTATCAAATTGCGAGTATCCGGCGTTAAAGGGCAAGTCAACACTACAAAGTCTGCTTTCTTTAGTAAATATTTAAATTTTGTTGTCGGATGCAGTTCATCAACACAACCATTATGTTTAGTTATGTCGTTCTTAACGCCTATTACTATCATTCCGAAAGCTTTGGCAATGCGAGATAATCGCGAGCCAATCTCTCCTAACCCGATTATCAACATAGTTTTTTTGGATAAGTCCTGTTCCCTCTCATTTCGATCGGAAATCCATGATCGCCAGTGTTGAGTTGTCTGATTATCCCGGGCGATATGTAGCTGTCGGGCAAGCGACAATACCAAGCCCATCGCGTGATGGCTTACAGCATCTGCATTTACACCACTCGCCGTGCACAAACGTATGCCTAGGCTTTTAAGTTTATCCAAAGGAAATTGTTCATATCCTGCACTGATTGACTGTATATATTTGAGTTTGCCAGCCTTTTCTAACAAACCGTCTTCCCAAAATCCTGAAATAGCGAGTACATCTGCTTTTTCTATCTCAGCTAAGGTTTCTTTGGTATTCCATGTTTGGAAATATTTATAATTTACGTTTCTGGAGCGTATAGTCTCTGCAAATCGGTAGGTTGGATGCGCGAACTGTATACATAATTCAGTGTCGGGCCGTAAAATCTCAGTATCTGAAGCGTGATTATTAGCCATGGCGTAAAAAAATCGATAATTTATTAATAGGTTGCGCGACCACCGCTTAAATCAAAAACAGCGCCAGTAGTAAATGAATTTTCTTCTGACACTATCCAAGCCACCATTGCTGCGACTTCTTCAACTAATACAAATCTACCTCGAGGTATTTTAGATAACATATAGTCGATGTGTTCTTGACTCATTTGATCAAATATTCGAGTTTTAGCAGCCGCTGGTGTAATACAGTTCACCGCAATATTTTTGTCCGCAGTTTCCTTGGAAATAGATTTTGTCAGTGCAATTACAGCCGCCTTTGCGGAACTATAAGCTACAGCATTGGGGTTTCCTTCTTTTCCTGCTATAGAAGCAACATTTACAATCCTCCCATAATTTTGCTTGCGCATAAGCGGGAGGACTGCTCGACAGCAATAGTAAACAGCATTAAGATCAATATTAATAACTTCTAACCAATCATCAATAGAATACTCCCACGATGGCATTGTCGGTCCTGCGATTCCTGCGTTATTAACAAATATATCAATAGAACCAAAGATATCTTTAACGGTTCCGACCGCCCCTTGCACTGAATCAGAATTTGTAAGCTCTACTTCTTTAGTATGAACATTAGTTGCTTTAGTAAAGTTCTTAATTGCTTTCTCAAGAAATGCCGCATCACGATCCCAAAGACTTATCTGTGCTCCAGAATTAGCAAGACGGGTCGCAATGGCTAGACCCATTCCTTGGGCTCCCCCAGTGATAACAGCCGTTCGTCCTGCAAGATCTATGGTATTCACTCTTTTCTACTCCTAGATTTGAAGTTGATCGAATATTAAATGTAAAAAAACAATGTGGCAGAATGCAAGCTCTAAGATCTTTTTCTACAATATAATCCTGTTTGTGTATTGTAATTTAACAATGACAAACCAAAATATTTAATATGAAACAATGCTATTCTAGATGAAGATTATATATTATGACAAAAAAAGTGGCTGTAGTTGGAGCGATCGATCAGACTGCTATTGATATCTTAGAAAAGCGTACCGATATTGATTATCAACTTATAGAAGACGAGTCTGAACCAAAATTAATTGAGGCGGTAAAAGATGTAGATGCAATTCTAGTTCGAACCACGATTATCTCGGCGAAAGTGATTGAGAGTGCAGATAAACTCAAAGTTATATCACGGCATGGTGTAGGCTTTGATAATATTGATATAGATGCTTTGAATAAGAGAGGTATACCGCTTGCACTTGCGATTGGAAGCAACGACGAAAGCGTAGCAGAGCAGGCTATGTTTCTTATTCTGTCTCTTTGTAAACAAGGCGCTCTCTACCATAAAGCTGTTTGCGATGGTCGCTTTGACTATAGACAAAGACCTAACAGTACTGAACTTAGAGGTAAATCTATTCTGATTATTGGGTTTGGTCGGACAGGAAAACAAGTTGCTTCCCGCGCAACCGGATTCAAGATGAATATTTTTGCAATTGACCCTTATATCGATCAAAAGGAAATAGAAAATTATGGGGTAACACCAGTCACAAAACTAGATAGTATTTTATCCACCCTTGATATTATTACTTTGCATTGTCCACTGACTAGCGAAACGCAGTATATGATTAATAAAAGCATTTTTGCTAAAATGAAATCATCGGCTTTAATTATTAACACTGCTCGAGGAGGTATTATTAATGAGGATGATCTTCTGTATAGCTTAACTAATTATCAAATAGCAGGTGCAGGCCTTGATGTATTTGAAAATGAGCCTCCTGACTCAAATAATCCATTACTAAAACTACCCAATGTAATGTTAAGTCCGCACTGTGCTGGAGTCACAAAAGAAAGCTTAGTAGCCATGGCCAAAATTTCAGCAATGAATCTGCTTGCAGGGCTTGATGGTGATCTTACAGAAGAGGTAGTGGTAAATCCCCAAACACTTAACCAGAAACACCATAAACTAAGAGAATAGTTTTAAGGTATCAGATTTGAGTTTGCTTAAATGACCATAAAAAACTGCCGTTCAAGTCTATCCGTCCATTAATTAATTTTTTTATCTAAAAAAGAAATTGAGTTAAGAGAATAATTACATAATTTTTCTGGGATCTCAATAATAAGCGCTGTGAAAAAACTATGGATCATTTCAAATTAGCTTTAAGATCTGGTCTTTTTTATTAAACTCGACATGGACTCTTGTTTCAGAACCCATTTTAGAAAAAAACCTCTCAGCTTTGATGTTACTTTAACTATAACTGGCTACCGGCTCACCCACTAACTCCTTATTAAGAGTAACCCCTAAGCCTGGTTTATCAGATGCTGTCATCACGCCATTCTCTCGTACTGGAGCACCAAACGCATTAGAGATCGGGCTGTAACTATTAAAATCAGTTGATGAAAATCGAAACCGTTCTGGTGTAGAATGGGCTAAGTGTGCTATCGCCGCCGTGATTATATCGCCTCCCCAGCTATCTTCTATTGTCATAGGAATTCCAAGTGATACACACAGGTCTCTAATCTGACGAGCGGTAGTAATGCCGCCCACTTTGGAGATTTTTAGATTTATAACGTCCATCGCGCGATCATTATGTGCGCACAGCAAGGCTTCAAGACCATCAATTGTTTCGTCCAATATAAATGGAATGGAGGTGCGCTCCCTAACTGACATACATTTTTGATAGCTAGCACATGGTTGCTCCATAAAAATATCCAGGTTCGATACTGCGTTTGCTACACGCAATGCGTCTGGAGCTGTCCATCCGGTATTAGCGTCAGCAATCAGTACTTCATCCCGATCCAATAATGATCTCACACAATGTATACGATCGATATCTTCATCCGGATTTGATCCAACCTTTAACTGAAATTTTTGATAGCCTTCTTCACGGTATTTAGCCACTTTGTCTGCCATCTTATTTGGCGTTTCTTGGCTAATCGCTCGATAGAGCTGAATGGAGTCACCAAATTTACCTCCTAAAAGAGCCCACAACGGCATGCCAGTTTTTTTCCCAAGTAAATCCCAACATGCCATGTCGATACAGGATTTTACATATGGATGACCGAGCAGCGCTGAATCCATATATCTTTGAATTTTCCCTATCTCTGTCGGCATGAACCCAATTAGCCCTGGTGCGATCTCTTTTATCCCTGCTCGCGCCCCCATACCAAACGCCGGCAAATAAAAAGGTCCTAATGGACAAACTTCTCCCAAACCCACAATTCCAATGTCGGTTTTTATTTCAACGATTGTCGAATCAAATTTTTCTACAAATTTCCCATCGGCCCAGCTGTAACGCCCTTCAACTAAAGGCAGATCAATTTGATACACTGAAATCGATTCAATTTTCATATTCTATAATCCCAAATATCTATGATATTCTAGTGTTTAGAAATTATCCCCATCTGAAATGGATCCCTACTATCAAGCAATAAACTTGCTTCAGAATTAACAAATGCTTCGCCCGTTATTTTTGTTATCACGCGAGACCCGTCGCATATACCTGTTACTTCAAAAACGCTACCCACGATACTTTGTTGTCTCCATACTGCACCCTCTTTTAGTTTATTATCAGCAATTAAACAGGCGACCTTTGCGCTAGTTCCAGTTCCACAAGGAGAACGATCATATGCATTTCCAGGACAAAGGACGAAATTTCTAGCATCAGTAGCCCCTTTACACGTGGTAAATAGCTCAATATGATCAATAGGCGCTCCATCTGATCCAGTAATTCCATCCTGGACTAATTTGTCGCGAATTGTTCGAGCCAAATACGAGAGTCTATCTATGTTTTGGAAGGAGACATCCTCTTGATGCTCATTAACTATAAAAAACCAATTTCCGCCCCACGCAACATCTCCTATAACCGATGTTTCGCCGGGAATATCCAAGACGACATTTGCCTTGTAACGAAAACTAGGAACGTTGGTAATTGTAACGCGGCCATCTCTATGCAGCCATGCTTTCACATTTCCAGCAGGAGTTTCAATGATATGCTCACCATGTTGAATTTTACCTAGATATGACAGAGACGCGATTAGGCCAATCATGCCGTGACCACACATCTGCAAAAAACCCACATTGTTAAAAAAAATAATTCCAGCAATTGCGGTGTGATCAACTGGTGGCACTAGGATTCCACCTACGAATACATCGCTCCCGCGCGGTTCGCCCACCACGGCACTACGAAACGCATCATGTTCGTTCTGAAAAATGCGTCGTCTTTCAGACAATGGCCCGATTCCAAGGTTGGGCCCCCCTGAAAGCACCAATCGAGTGGGCTCGCCCCCAGTATGGGTGTCGATAACTTTTATTCGTTTAATCACGTTAATTACCTAGAAACCCTCAATTATTATGAAAAAACTTCTGAAGACACCTTAACCATTGAGTAAATATATAATAAATAATTTAAAAAAATTGATTTTCTTGACGAATGTAATTAGAGATCGTTTAGCGCAATCCTAGCATGCCTTCCAAGCTGCTCTTTCCATTAGCTTTGAATTCTAACCTCGCTGGTTCAAAATTGTGTTGCAAACAGGTTTTTTTTACGAATATACCTAAATTTATCTAGAAAAGAAGTAATATTTATTAGATAGATTACGCTAGACTAGAATTCAGACCATATATCAACTTTCTTTAGTAATGTTAGGCAAATTTTTTCAATGTTAACGCGTCAATCAATACTCGAAGGAGCTGTTCAACGGTTTGCTGAATTGTCAGGAGATGCTGGTCCGTGGTTATCAAACGCCCAAAGAAAAATAATCCTAAGAAAACTTGTAAGGGATATTGATACAACTAAAGGAATTTGGTTATTCGGTTATGGTTCTCTAATGTGGAATCCTGCTATAAAATTTTCGAAAAAAAAGGTTGGTGTCGCTTATGGGTACCATCGTAGTTTCTGCTTGTGGTCAACTATTGGAAGAGGCACGGTCGATAATCCAGGGCTGATGTTAGCCCTAAAACGCGGTGGCTCTTGTAGAGGAATATTATACAAAATTGACTCCGAAGACGTTGATACCGAATTGGATATAGTTTTAAAACGAGAACTCGTGACTACAGCTTATCGTCCAACATGGCTTCGCATAGTATGCGAAGATCAATTAAGAATCCCAGCGCTGAGCTTTGCAATAGACCTTCACCACCCACGGTATTCAGGACAACTAGATAAAAATGCAACGGCAACAATTATTGCGCAAGCAAAGGGAGCATTAGGCACCTGTTCTGAGTATTTGTATCAAACTGTTGACCAACTTGAACAATTAAATATCCCCGACAAAAACCTTAGTTATCTTGCAACCGAAGTTCGTAAAATAGAAAAATCTGCAACTATCGATAAATTTTTACATACTTGATATATTGAGTGTAACATTTGTGATTCTGTCTCCAGAACTGTTGACATCTGATCTTTTTTATTAATAGTATTATGCTAAACAATGATTACTCTTCTAAAAGAATCTGCCTCTTTTACAAAATCAAAAACTAACCGAGAGATTTACCATCGATTCCTGGGCAAATAACCTATATGACCTTCTAGTCAAGCTAAAGGTTACTACTTTCTGCTACGTACCTGACGCTGGACATCGAGTATTGATTGATCGATCTATTGCAGATACTCAAGTGATATCAGTTCCACTCGCAACTGAAGAGGAAGGAGTGGCTTTACTTGCAGGAACTCACCTGGGAGGAAGTCGGGGTGTTCTCTTAATGCAAAGTAGTGGAGTTGGAAACTGCATTAATATGATGTCG
>CAYFJI010000058.1:0-11560 GCA_964343365.1 uncultured Acidiferrobacteraceae bacterium | reverse complement strand
AGTTGTGATGGCGCGGTTAAAGAGACCATAGATATACTGGCGCGGAAGGGCCTTAATTTGGACTATATGCGTATTCGTGCGTTTCCATTTGGGGAAAAGGCCAGAAAATTTTTAAATGATTATGAAATAATTTTTGTGGTAGAGCAAAATCGAGATGGCCAGTTGCGTAAATTAATGCTGAATGAGATAGATGTGAATCAAGAAAAAATGATATCTGTTCTTTCTTATGGAGGACAACCAATTTCGAGTCCAGACATTATCAACCCCATTCTTGAACGTTTTGAAGCAGAGAAGGTGGCATGAGTTATATAAAAAAACCAAAAGTGTTGGCCCCTTATTCAACATCTAATGAAATTGGATTGTCCCTCAAGGATTATGAAGGGGCCATGTCAACTCTTTGTGCTGGTTGTGGTCATGACTCTGTTTCTGCGGCTATTGTTCAAGCTTTTTTTGAACTTAATATTGAGCCATATAGGGTTGCTAAGCTGTCAGGAATAGGCTGTTCGAGTAAGACCCCAACTTATTTTTTGAGAGGCGCTCACGGATTTAATTCAGTCCATGGCCGAATGCCGTCCATTGCTACTGGTGCTAATGCAGCAAATAAAGATTTGCATTATATAGGTATTTCAGGAGATGGAGACTCCCTTTCAATTGGCTTGGGCCAGATGTGTCATGCTATTAGACGAAACGTGAATATGTTGTACATTATTGAGAATAATGGTGTATATGGATTAACTAAGGGTCAGTTTTCGGCCTCAGCAGATGTTGGAACTTCAGCGAAGAAAGGAGAGGCCAACTCCTGGAAACCAATTGATCCAGTCTTAACAGCTATAGATCTTGGTGGGTCTTTTGTTGCGCGTGGATTTTCTGGTGATAAAGCAAGTCTAATTCCACTTATAAAATCGGGTATTATGCATAAAGGCTTTGCTCTGTTAGATGTGCTTTCACCTTGTGTGACTTTTAATGATCACCAAGGATCTACTAAAAGTTATTCGCACACTCGAGAAGTTGGACGCACTGTAGTATATGCAGATTTCGTTCCGGAAAAAGAAGCAATCACTACTAAATTGAAGGAAGGGTTAACTCCGGTAACGTTGCATGATGGAGGACAAGTATATTTACGCAGTGTGGACCAAGACTATGATTCTAAAGATAGAAATAAAGCCGCATCCTATATCCGTAAGCGCCAAGATCAAGGAGAAATAATCACAGGTCTATTATATGTAAATGAAAATGTTCCAGACCTTCATGAAACAAGTGGTACGAGCGAGACACCATTAGTTGATTTAGATTTTAGTACACTTAATCCTGGAGCAAAAGCATTGAATCACCTTCAAAAGAAATGGAGTTAGTTTAAAGATTGGTCGATTTTTAAGCGATCTTAAAATTGCGTTTGTAATACCAAAAATTCATAGTTTTATATTTTTACTTCCTTACGAAACTGCTTTCAGATAATAAAAAGACTTATCATGAAGAAAATTGCTAGCGTGACTGGTAACCTCCAATGTGTTTGGACAGGCAATAACATTTGTGGTGAAGGGCCTATATGGAGTGCCGAGCACCAAGCACTTTATTGGGTTGACATAGATGGACTAAAGGCATACCGCTATCATTTTGAGAGCCAAATTGTAGATTCCTGGTCTATGCCGGAGAAAACGGGTTGGTTACTGCCCTGCACAAATAAGTCTGAGTGGCTAGCAGGTTGTAAATCTGGAATCTATTTGGTCGATTTTGACAAAAACTCGTTTAAGTTCTTGGTTGATCCCGAGCCAGAATCTCCAGATAATAGACTGAATGACGGTAAGATCGATGCATCGGGTATGCTTTGGTTCGGAACAATGAATGACAAAAAGAAGATTCCGTCAGGATGGCTATATCGTATTGACAGTCATTTAGAATGCACTCGATGGGATGGGCCTTACGTTGTAACTAATGGGCCTGGAATGTCTCCGGATGATAAGGTTTTATATCATGTAGATACGGCGAACGGTGTAGTCTATTCATTTGATAAGTCCTCGAATGGCGAGCTTAAAAATCGCAGGGTTTTCTTAAAGATTGACAAGGCAGACGGTAAACCCGATGGGCTAACAGTTGATGCAGATGGATTTGTTTGGTTGGCTCACTTCAGGGGTGGACGAATCAGTCGATTTTCTTCGCATGGAATCCTCGATGGCGTACTTCAATTACCAGCACCTCAAGTTACAAGTTGCACTTTTGGTGGTCCTGATATGAATATTCTATTCATTACAACGGCTGCAAGAAATATTGATCTTACACAATACCCAAAATCTGGACATCTTTTTTGTGTCGAAACAGCGGTTAGAGGAAATCACTCTACATCATTTAATTTAAGCTCCAATTAGTCAATTATTTAGTTGTTTGAAACGAAAAAAATCTGTCAATAGGATAGTTTTCTAGTTGTCAATAAAGTTTGACTGATTTAGGTAATTCTATTTGTTTACTTTAACCCCAGCTTGTGAGCAAATCAATTTGTAGTGGGAGATTTGTCTATGGGAATTAAAGTTGAAAAGTGTTTCTTTAGGGAAATTACAGTCATCTAGATCGCATTCAGAAGCAATAATCTCATCCTCCTCAGTTTTTGCAATCGCGACAATCTCACCTGCGGGATTTACAATGCAGGAACCACCCATAAGTGCAAAGCCATCTTCGTTACCAGCTTTTGCTGCCCCAACGACCCAACATGCATTTTGATATGCTCCTGCCTGCATGCAAAGATGATTTTGATGCATTCGTGTCTGTTCAGATTCATCTTTATTAAGAGAATTAAGTTTAGGAGTGTTGTAACCTAGCATGACGAGCTCAACACCTTGAAGACCCATTATTCTGAAAGTCTCGGGCCATCGGCGATCATTGCATATGCACATTCCTATAATGCCGCCCATAGTACGCCATACAGGAAATCCTAAGTTACCGATTTTAAAGTAGCGCTTCTCGAGATGCTGCCATCGGCGATTTGTCTCATATTCAGAGTGCCCCGGGAGATGTATTTTTCTATATTTACCAATAATATCGCCTTTCTTATCTACGAGAATACTCGTATTGTAGCGCTCATTCGATGCTGTTTTTTCAGCATATCCAATCGAGAACCCTATTTCATGTGTCTTGGCATAATTGAATAAAGGTTCGACGATCGCGTTCGGCATGTCATTTTCAAACCAATTATCCATTGCAGCATGATCTTCGACATAATATCTTGGAAAAAAAGTGGTTAGCGCTAGCTCAGGAAACACGACCAAATCACATTTCTTTTTTTTTGCGTCGCATAGCAAGTTTAAAAGCCGTTCTACTACGGTTTTTCGATCCTCTGCTTTTTGTATTGGACCAAGTTGGGCTGCAGCTACTTTAATTATCCTTGTCATGATAGATTTTGAGTTATATGTAAATAAAGCCCAAATGGGCTGGGGTTATTCTGATAATTGTACGTGCTAATTTGTTGTTAGATTCGAAAAATAGTGGTTTAAAGCTATTTGTTACGTTGAATCCATTATAGGATCCCGAGTCACTATCCATTATAATCGCACTAGTAATTTTTGGAAAAATGTTTCTAATCGTGATTGATTTTTTAGAAAACTCGTTAACGATACTTTTACTAACAGCGTTTGGTGGTGGTATCTTTTTTGCATTTAATTCTATTCTTAATCGACAGGGTCTATGCTCCTTAAGTGATTCAGCACCTAAACGTCAACCACTCGTATCTGTTCTAATCCCTTGCCGCAACGAAGAGGAGCATATCGCTAGTTGCTTAGATTCATTTCTTGCACAAAATTATAGTAATTTAGAGATTCTAATTCTGGATGATCACTCAAATGACGATAGTGCAATAATACTTGCCAATTATGAAAATAAGTACGAAAACCTAACGATACTAAAAGGCAAAGAGTTACCTGAAGGTTGGACTGGAAAAAATTGGGCATGCCATCAACTCTATGAGCATTCACAAGGAGAAATTTTATTGTATTGTGATGCTGATACAAAAGCTGATAGTTCTTTGATAAAGAATGCGATTTCTGAGTTAGAATTAAAGAGGTTGGGTTTTCTTACGATTTTTCCTCAACGAAACATGATCAATTTGTTCGACAGGGCTGTCTGGTCTTTTACTAGTTGGGTAATTGCTAGTTGGATACCGTTATGGTTAGCGTATAAGACTCGGATTCGTTTTTTTGCTGTTGGTTTTGGTCAGTTTCTTATGTTGCGGCGGAGTGCTTATGAGACGGTAGGGGGATATGATAGCTTACGAAATAGGAGTTTAGATGATTTTGAAATAGCTAGGCGTATTCAATTAGCAGGCATTGATTGGCGCGTCTATAGAAGTATTGGTAGGTTAACAACAGAAAGTTATAAATCAACTAAAGAGACAGTTGATGGGTATGGAAAGAGCATTTTTCCAGCCTTGGGAGCTAATGGTTTAGTATTAGTTGTAGCATGGTTATTTCTTGCTAATTTAGCATGGACCCCGGTTATAGTATTAATTCTTGAATCGTTGGATTGGATTACTGTAACCAGTAACCAACTCCAATTAGCCAGCTTAGCTGTAATAGCGGTTTTGAGTTCTTGGGCATTTTCTGCAGTCAATCTTAGGATAAATACTATAGCAGTGCTGTTTTATCCTATTTCTATATCGACTGTTTTGTATACTGCGATCGCTTCCTATATCACGATTCGACGTGGCGTGATGAGATGGAAGGATCGTATTATTAGAAATACAGATGAACTAGGCGATTACCAAATTTCAGAGGAAACCGAATCCTTAGAAGATGTTTCGGAAACGTCGACTGGAAAATCTGAACCATGAGATTTCTTGATGGGACGTCAGTCACCGTATATGGAGACGGTGACATCCAGTATCTTGGACTTCATGGTTGGGGAGCGGATCATCGAGCCTTTGAACCGCTAGAACCTTATCTGCCCGGAAATACTGAAATAGTATGCCCAGATTTTCCTGGATGTGGTGGTGTGCCCCCACCTGATGAATGGTCAATTAGTTCCATAATTGAAGGGACGGTGGGCGTTCTAAAAGAGCAATCTTTAGATAACCCACCTGTTATTGTCGGTAGTTGCTTGGGTTCCGTTTTTGCTCTTGAGATGTTGTATAGAGGGGAAATAGAGACACAACGCTTAGTGATTATTGACCCGTTAATTTTTTTCCCTATGTATTTACGAGTCTTTTTGCTTGGAAAATTTGGTGAGGGAGCTTATCGTGCTTCCATGGAAACCGGTGTAGGTCGGATCATGGCAAATATGATTTCGAGACTTAATCGCTCAAGTAATGTTGATTTAACAGCAGATTTGAAAGATATAGATCATGCTTCTGCGTATCGCTATTTGAAACTTATGACTGATTTACCAAATCCAAAGAGATATGCAGATCTAGAATTTGATGTCGATATTATCTACGGCGAAGAGACATTCCGATTTGCGCGAAAATCTAGCAAAGCTCTCAGAGCAATATGGCATCATGCGCGAGAGCATCAAGTTCCAAAAGCAAGTCATTTACCTATCATCGAGCAGACGGCATATACGGCAGAATTGTTGTTTGGAGATTGCACGGCTAATTTAGAGTAATTCGGATCTTTTTAAGATATCACCACTCTTTCAATATTGCTATTTTTTGTTCCAGGCGTTGTCAGCTACGTGTTAATTTAGTATCGCCAAAAAAGTAAATCAATCATTTAATAAAAAATAATAGTTAATAATTTCTCATACATTACAAATAGTAAAAACCTAATTATGAAAAAAGATTGGATAAATAAAAACGAATTTTTTGAGGCACTTAGTCAAACATTGGAAACTGTTTCTATTGTAACTACGGACGGAGAATTTGGTCGAGGAGGACTTACAGTAACCTCAATGTGTTCCGTGTCAGCTGAACCACCTTCTGTCCTAGTATGTATTAATGAGAAAAGTAGTGTATGCGATATGATTCGACGAAATGGCGTAATGTGTGTAAATATACTTCGTGAAGATCAGGCAAATATTTCGGATATATTTAGTGGAAAATTAAATGAAGATTCAGAGGATCAATTTAGTATAGGTGAATGGGTAACAGCAAGCACAGGATCTCCTCTTCTGGTTAATGCATTAATCAGTCTCGATTGTCGTATTCAGAACGAACTACGTTATGGGACACATTTTATCTTGATTGGTAACATAGAGCAGTCAAATTTAAACAAATTGGGTTGGCCATTAGTCTACAGAACTAGACGATATGAAACTTCCAAAGATATAAGATCATTTGTCATAGATAATAGTTAACTTTTGTGATATTGCTAGTTATGAATCCAATAACCCAGACCGAGCAGATAAAAGTGTTGCTTAACAAAATAGAAGAGACATATCTTTAAAGATGATTGCGTTTCTGAGTCTAAAAAAAAGTTTAAATTCTTTATCAGAAAAAAATTAGAGCACTAAATAGCAACGACCGTATTTTTTAATATGCAGGCAATTACGAGTTGTCAGATATCATAGCTAATGAAAGTTTGTGGCAATAGACTAGTAGTAATTCTATTTTTTGCTCAGGTTTTTGCAATGGCTGGGATTGCGAACTTTGCCATATTGCTTCCCGAATTTGTACAAATGTGGGCATTAACTAGCCTGGAAGCAGGCTGGATCAGCGGAATATTTTTTGCTGGATATATTTTAACCGCACCGCTTTTAGTGGGATGGACAGATTTAGCAGACTCCAAAAAAGTGTACTTGGTTGGATCAATATTTGGAGTAATTGGCCTGTTTGGTTTCGCTTTTATTACGGATGGCTTTTGGACAGCTCTATTTTTCAGGTTTTTATCCGGAGTCGCGATGGCGGGAACCTACATGCCCGGATTGCAAATTCTCAACGATCGTCTTGGAGCTAAGAAGCGCCAACAATCGACTCCCTGGTATTTAACCACGGTTACCGTAGGTACCGGACTTTCGTTTTTTTTAGGCGGGCATTTGTTTGAAGTGCTTGATTGGCCTTATATATTTTATATATCTGGATTACTTCAGTTGTTAAGCTTAATTTTAATTCTTTTGTTTGTGCCTACTAGAATCTATGTCGTTGATGAATTAAAAAGAAATAATCGTCACCCTCTTAACTTTAGGCCAGTATTTGAGAATCGTAAAGCGTTTGCTTTTATTCTAGGTTACATAGGTCATAATTTTGAGTTGTTTGCTTTTAGGGCATGGGTAGTCACTTTTTTAGTTTTTGCATCAGCTTTAAATATGAATTCCATTGGACGCTCAGAAATAGGTTCCTACGTTGCACTATTCAGTTTTTTAGGTATGTTTAGTAGTATTGTAGGGGCACGTATTGCTGATTACTTTGGCAGGATCAAAATGATTCGATATTTAATGTTGATGTCATTTCTGGTCGGAACTACTTTAGGTTTTCTTGCAAATTTGCCATTCTCTTTTTTATTAATGGTAGCGGCCATCTATTCGGGCTTACTGATGGCTGATTCCGCTATATTAACCACGAGTACTGTTGAGGCGGCAACGGACAATACTAGAGGAGCCACGTTAGCGATTCACTCAGTTTTTGGTATTTTTGGAGCATTCTTAGGGCCAATAGTGGTAGGATTTGTACTCGATATTTTTGGTGGAGTTGAATCGTATAAAGGTTGGCAGTTTGGTTGTATCACGATGGCTTCCGGATCCTTAGTTGGTCTGGTTTTATTATTGATGATGAGAAGAACAGAAAAAAATCCTATCTAATTTTTTGATCGACTAGACTTTAACTCCAGACGCCTCTTATGTAAAACTGGTTCGGTATAGCCATTAAGAACATTTCTTCCAAGGAATATCAGATCGGACGCAGCTTTAAATGCGATACCATCAAAGTTGGGAGCCATATTCAAATAATATGGATCTTGGCTATTTTGCTGATCTACAATCTTGGCCATTTTCTTTAATATTTCCATAACTTGCTCTTTAGAGGTGATCTCATGGTGAAGCCAGTTAGCGATATGTTGGCTCGAGATTCGTAACGTTGCTCGGTCTTCCATTAAGCCAATATTATTAATATCAGGTACTTTTGAGCATCCTACACCTTGATCAATCCATCGCACGACATAACCAAGAATGCTTTGACAGTTATTCTCTAGCTCCCTACGGATTTCTTCAGAAGACCATCTTGGATTATTGGCAATTGGTATAGTAAGAATATCTCTTAGTTTTGCCCGCGATCTTGCTGATAGCAGATTCTGTGTTTCAGAAACATTTACTTGGTGGTAGTGAATCGAATGCAAAGTAGCTGCAGTAGGTGAAGGCACCCAGGCTGTAGTAGCACCAGATTTTGGATGGTCAATTTTTGACTCCATCATTTTTGCCATTTCATCAGGCATAGCCCACATACCCTTTCCAATTTGTGCATGACCTGGTAATCCACACTCAATTCCAATATCAACATTCCAGTCTTCGTAAGCTTTTATCCAGGGCTGTGCTTTCATTTCTGCCTTAGGAATCATAGGGCCTGATTCCATTGAAGTATGGATCTCATCACCTGTACGATCAAGGAAGCCTGTATTGATAAAAATAATGCGATTTGCCGCAGCTCGGATACATTCCTTAAGATTTACAGTAGTACGACGTTCTTCGTCCATGATTCCGATCTTTATTGTATTGGGTTCCATATTTAGAGCTGACTCGACTCGACTAAGTATTTCGACAGCAAATTTCGTCTCCTCGGGGCCATGCATCTTAGGTTTTACAACGTAAACTGAACCAGTTTTGGTATTGTTCAATTTACTTCCATTTTTCAGATCATGCAGTGAGATTAAACTTGTGATCATTGCATCCATTAAGCCCTCAAATATCTCTTCTCCATTTTCAGTAATAATCGCAGGATTGGTAGTTAGATGTCCTACATGTCGAATTAGCATAAGAGATCGACCAGATAAACTGAATATTTTTCCGGTGGGGCTTTTATATTCTCGATCAGGATTCAGCGAACGGTTAACAGTTTTGTTATCCTTAGAGAAACTAATTGATAAAGTTCCTTTCATTAGCCCTAGCCAATTGTCATAAATTTCAACCTTGTCTTGTGTATCTACAGTAGAGACCGAATCTTCTAAATCTTGTATGGTAGTAATTGCAGATTCGACAATTACATCGCAGAGACCACAGAGACTTTGACTGCCAATAGGATGGTTTTTGTCTAGCTTTAATTCAATGTGGAGCTGATTATGGTTATATAAAATAGACGCGGGGTTGTTGATTGAGCCTGTATAACCACAGAAACTCTCTTTATTTAACAATTCAGACAACTTGTTGTTATTTAGTAGTATGCATAGTCCATTTTCTCTAACTTGATATTCTTTTACATCTTTATGCATCCCATCTTTAATTGGAATTATTTCATCTAGGAAAGTAGATACATATTCAACTACACGTTTGCCTCGCAAAGGGTTATATTGATGGCTACGAACGGCCCCGTTTGTTTCTGGAATGACGTCTGTTCCGTAAAGAGCATCATAAAGCGATCCCCAACGAGCATTTGCTGCATTTAATGCATAACGCGCATTATTCATTGGAACGACAAGCTGCGGTCCAGATATTACTGAAATTTCTGGATCAACATTGCTAGTATTAATTTGGACGGGCCCTTGATCAGTTTTAATATATCCGATTTCAACGAGAAATTTTTCATAGGCTTCAGCATCATGCTCCATATTTTTGTTTTCAACATGCCATCGGTCAATTTTTTCTTGTAAATCTTTTCGGATTTGGAGTAGTTCCTTGTTCCTGGGAGTTAAATCACGGACTATAGAAGCAAAAGATAACCAAAATGCATTAGCATCAATTCCAGTATCTGGTATGTATCTCTCATTAACAGCGTTATATAGATAGCGATCTACTTCAAGTCCATTTATTGCAATGCGATCTTTCATTTCGTATTTATAGAATAGGTGTGTATTTCAATTAATCATACTCAAAAATATGCACTTTGTGTAATGTAAACAAAAAAATATCCAAATTGAAACTAAACTTGTATTAAATATGATCATTTGATACGGTAGCTCGATATTTTTAAGGAGATGTGTAGGAATGACAGATATAAATACTGCCAACCAATTTCTAAATGAGAAACATCAAAAGGAACGCGAAGAATTGGCGTGTGCTTTTCGATGGGCATTTCGGATGAATTTGCATGAAGGTGTTGCTAACCATTTTTCACTTGCCTTATCAGATAGCGGCACAAAATTCCTAATTAATCCCAAACTTCGTCATTTTAGCCGCATAAGAGCTAGTGACTTGATAATGTTAGATGCAAATAACTTGGCAACAATGCAACAGCAAGATGCACCAGATCCAACAGCATGGGGTCTGCATGGAGCACTGCATCGCCAGTGCCCTCATATTCGTTGCGCAATTCATGCCCATCCAACATATTCGACAGTTTTAGCAAGTCTGACTAACAAGGAAATGTTGCCAATCAATCAAACTGCTGCCCGTTTTTATGGAAGAGTTGTCATCGATCAGGACTATGGTGGACTAGCGTTTGAAGAGGAGGGTGATCGTTGTGCGAAATTATTGGCTGATCCAGAAGTAATGGTAATGGTGTTGGGGAATCATGGTGTTTTAGCGCTCGGAGACAGTGTGTCTACTGCGTTTGATCGTTTATATTATTTTGAGCGTGCTGCTGAATCCTTGGTAAAAGCTTATATGACTGGACAAGATCTGAAGGTGCTTTCACACGAAATAGCTGAGAAAACCGCTAGGGAAACAGCAGAGTATCCAGGTTTGTCCAATAGACACTTTTCTGAGCTTCAAGCAATTCTTGAAATAGAAGAACCAGACTATAAAAACTGATGCTGGCGACATCGAAAAAAGGCAGAGTCTAACTCAGCCAAAGTCCTAATCGCAAAGAAGTAATCATAGAAGAAATTTACTAGTTTCACTAAGGACTTAAGAGCATTTCAGTCTTTTAATAATAGAATTAGCGACTCCTTAGACCATTCTAACCAAACCCTCCGGTTAGAATTCAACGCTACTGACCTAAATTGATCATCATTTTGTAGAGACACTAGAATAGGTTCATTTCGATTTGAAATATTTACATAGTAATTGCTACGATCACCCATATACGCCAAAGGCCCTAAAAAACCTCCAATCTGCATCCTATTTTTTGGAGGGGCATCCAAAAGTATTTTTAGATTTTCTGGTCGTATCGCGATCCAGACTTCTGAACCTATTTTCAATGAAGTTTCTGATTTGATGATTACATCACCTAAGGTCTCAACCAAGATTTTCAGTTCTTTATCAATACTTTCTGTAACTCTACCTTTGAAAAAATTCATGCTACCAATAAAGTTAGCAACAAAATGAGAAGTCGGTGATTTATATAATTCACTTGGTGTAGCAATTTCTATCACTTTTCCATTTGACATAACTGCTATTCGATCTGAAAGAGTCAATGCTTCTTCTTGGTCATGAGTAACGAAAATGAACGTAATGCCTAGCTCTTTTTGCAATATACGTAGTTCAATTTGCATTTGCTCTCTAAGTTTTTTATCTAAGGCGCCAAGCGGCTCGTCCAGCAACAGTACTTTGGGTTGTTTAA
>CAYFJI010000057.1:0-11696 GCA_964343365.1 uncultured Acidiferrobacteraceae bacterium | reverse complement strand
GCTTGCGGAAAAATCGCCGCAAGCCACTTTAACAAGGTGCGGTACTCTATATTACTTAATATGCCAGTCTGCGATATTCCAGAGTTCAGAATCCCATTCATTTCCTCTAGGACCTTCGAGCAGATTTGAGAATGCGGAAACACCTCCACGATGTATTAGTGGAATCATCACATAGTCTTGCATCAGCATATCATTCATCGACTTAGCTAATTGAATACGCTTATCTAGATTAGCAGTTTTTGACATCTCTCCTGAGAGCGCATCGTAATCGGGGTTGCAATAACGAGGCATGTTAACACCTCCCCAATTAGTTGAGCTGCGGACGACCTCTTTGCAGGTCCAACTTGCCATATAGGTTTCCGGGTCAGTTCCACTAAATGTGTTAGTGTACATTTCTATATCCGCATAGAATTTCTGATAGGTATCAGGGCTACTTATATCGCCTCCAAAGAATACAGACGCACTAATATTGCGCAATTCTGTTTCAACTCCGATAGCTTTCCACATTTCTTTGATGAGAGCCTGTGTACCTTGTCGCACAGAATTAGTAGATGTTTGATAAAGGATCGATAATCGCACGCCGTCTTTGCTGCGGATTCCATCAGAGCCTCGTGCCCAACCTGCTTCATCTAGAATGCGGTTTGCTTCATCCACATTTTGGATTTTGCATTCGTCATTGGCATCTGATGCATATATAGCTGGCGCTGGTAAAACATTACAACTTATCTTGCCAGCAAACCCATACCCAGCGTCAACCAGGATTTGTCGATCAATTGCCAAAGACAAGGCACGTCTAACCGCGTAGTCCGACAAAAATGGATGTGCGTTTCGATTATTATTTCCCCCAATGTACTCAGATCTATTATCACCTAATGCTGGATCGGGATTTGTGAAATTTACCATTAAACGTTCGACAGCCGTTCCGAATCCAGCAATGATTGTGCCTTTTCCGGCGACAGCCATCTTATTAAGAATTTCTGGTTCGACTTGTAAATTCCACGCATAGTGCATTTCGCCTGTTTCTAGTACTGCTCTAGCAGCTGATGTTGCATCACCACCACCTTTTATAAGAACATTGCTAAATGCGGGTTTTTCTTGGTCACGATAAAGCTCATTGGCTTCCAGTAGAACGACATCATTAGGTTTAAAGTCGATGACTTTGTAAGGTCCAGTTCCAATAGGGTTAAAATTTTCCTTAGTGCATTCCTGCGCTTTAACACCCATACATTCTTGAAATTGTGCTTTCTGCAAGATCGGAGAGTTGTATCCGACAAATGCGCTGTAAGGAAATGGCTTTGCAACTGAAAAGTTGATTTTTATTGTGTGGTTGTCTACTGCCTGTACAGAAACAATGTCGTTAAAATAATTGGATTGAGCGCAGCCTGACTCTGGGTGTGTGCAGTACTCATAAGTAAAAACCGCATCATCGGCGGTCAAGGCTGATCCATCCGACCATTGTATTCCGTTTTTAATCTTCCAGGTTATTGATTTTAGATCCTCGCTAATACCGCGGTTCTCAACTGTTGGTATCTCTTCTGCAAGCCAAGGATGCATCCTTCCATCATTGTCATAGCGTGCAAGAGGTTCTAAGACAATAGAAGATGCCTCTAAATCTTTGGTTCCACCTGACAAGTAAGGCATCATTGTTGATGGTGCTTGCCAGTATAGAAGTTTGAGCTCGCCATCCCTGCCTCGTTCATCTGCCCATACTATATTGGAAATTGTGATTATCGCAAAAAGTCCTATACACAACGAAAATATCCTTTTCATACGCCTCCCTCTTTCTATGTAGATATTAATCAGTAGTCTGTCAAACACAGCAGTTTTTAAAAGTTTTAGTTATTTGGCGCCCCCGATAAGTCAATGGGTAACGTTCGCCTAGGCTTACAATAATGATGTCTCGAGCTGCTGTCTACCCCATTCGGTCGAGAGCGATAAAGAAAACTAATAACCCTTGCTTTGTTGGGCATCGAATCTATGTAAGTTGACTCGAAGATGCTTAGAAAGGGCCCAGTTTCAGAAAAATGTTTCAAAAGTGATGGACTTAACTAATAAGATGACATGCCACCGATTGATTGGTGCTTATGGGCCTCAGCTGAGGTACTGATGTAGCACATTCATTTTGCGCATATGGGCATCTTGTTCGAAAGCCACAACCGGTGGGTGGTTTGGAGGGGCTAGGCACATCGCCAGTGAGAATTATTCGCTCGCGCGGGCTGCGGATGTTTCGGTTTAGCACTGGAACCGCAGATAAAAGTGCTTTTGTGTATGGATGTTGTGCCTGACTATATAATTCTTGAGCTGGGCCTAGCTCCACAAGTTTTCCTAGATACATCACTGCCACCATTTTTGAAATATGTCGTATCATTCCAAGGTCATGACTAATAAACATATAGGTTAGACCTAATTTGTCCTGAAGATCTTCTAGCAGATTAACTACCTGTGCTTGGATAGAGACATCCAGGGCTGCGATGGGCTCATCGCAAATTATAAATTCTGGATTAAGGCTTAATGCTCTAGCGATTCCAATTCGTTGCCGCTGTCCCCCTGAAAATTCATGCGGGTATCGATTTGTGTATCTGGGGTTTAATCCAACCGCTTCTAGTAGCTGTTCTACCCTCAAATTACGTTCTACAGCATTAACATTAATGTGTTCCTTAATTGGTTCAGCAATGATACTGCCTACTGTCATTCTAGGGTTTAAGCTATCCTGCGAGTCTTGAAAAATCATCTGCATCTTAGGTCGCAACAAGCGTAATTGCGTTGAATTAAGTTCGGTTAGATCAGTATTCTTGAAAACGATGCGCCCGTCTGTTGGTTTATTGAGATTCAATATTGTGCGTGCAAGTGTTGTTTTTCCACACCCACTCTCACCAACAAGGCCAAGGTTACCCTTGTAAAAAATATCAAAGCTGACACCATCAACAGCTTTTATTGTGCCGATCTGTCGTCGAAAAAGTCCTTTGGTTAAAGGAAAGTACTGTTTAAGATTCTGAACCTGTAACAACACTTTTTCCAGATTATTTTGAGTTAACATGTCTAATCTTATTATTTCACTCGTCTCTGGGCCTGCTTTTCTCTATGCTCCACCAACAAGCCACCTCATGACCGTCAGATACTGTTTTTAACGAAGGATTGCTTATCCTGCAGCGGTCGAAAGCGTATTCACAGCGAGGAGCGAACGAACATGAGTTTTCTTTATCAAATAGAACTGGAGGTTGACCTTCTATTGACTTTAAGCGTTGTGGTCGTTTTCCTTCAATGTTGGGAAGAGTCTCAAGCAATGCTTTAGTGTATGGATGTTTTGGGTTGCTATATAGTTTTGCTACATCAGTACGTTCAACTATATAACCACTATACATCACCATTACGCGGTCAGCCAAATTTGCAACGACACCCAGGTCATGTGTTACCCATATTATTGCCATTCCCAAGTCTTTTCTGAGATTCTGAATAAGATCTAGAATTTGTGCTTGTATTGTTACATCTAGCGCAGTTGTAGGTTCGTCTGCAATTAAAAGCTTTGGATCACAAGATAAGGCAATCGCGATCATTACTCTTTGTCGCATTCCACCGGAGAGTTGATGAGGGTAATCCTTCATCTTCTTATTTGGTGTTGGAATCCCGACCAAGTCTAGAAGTTCAATGGCACGTTTCACAGCTATCGATTTGGACAAATGTTTGTGTTTTCTTAATGCCTCTGTTAGTTGGTATCCGATGGTCATTACTGGATTCAGTGATGTCATTGGATCTTGAAATATAAAGCCAATACCGCTACCTCTAATTTTTTGTAGAAGGTTTGCGTTGGCTTTGATGAGGTCATTGCCATCAAAGATAGCTGATCCATTGATTATCTCTGCTGGAGGCATCGGCAGTAGTTTCATTAAACTCATCATGGTTACAGTTTTCCCACAACCACTTTCGCCCACAACGCCCAAGAGTTCGCCTTCTTGAATATCGAAGCTGACACCATTTACTGCATGGATTGTCCCTTCCGATGTCTTAAAGCGTGTGACCAGGTTATTTACCTGTAGGACAAAATTTGAGGCTAAATTTTCTGACATAAAACGTTAATAATCGATGATTTACGACCTTGATAAAGTTTCAAACTGATTTTAGTGGCCAATGTTAGTGATTTTTTGTTATAACGGTTGTTAAATGTTCAGTGGCTCTGATTGTTTCAGATGTGTCACCCAGCCATTCTATTAATAGTATTTTATAAGGTGAAGCATGAAAAATTACAACAAAAAAGCACTGAATAACATGACCCGCGGCTTTGTGTGGCGCTGTATTGGCCCTCCGCGTGGGGGTCGAGTTGTGGCGGTGGCTGGCGATCCTATGGATCCAATGACTTTCTACTTTGGTGCATGTGCGGGTGGTGTTTGGAAGACGGTTGATGGCGGAACATACTGGGAATGCATCTCGGACGGTTATCTAAATAGTGCAACGATTGGAGCGCTGGCTGTCTCTGAAAGTGATCGCAACGTTATTTATGCTGGGACTGGTGAGACCACAATCCGCGTGGATGTATCGTTCGGAGATGGATTATATAGATCAACAGACGGAGGTCAAACGTGGAGTCATCTAGGTCTTGAGAATACTCGACATATTGGTGAGATCCGCATTCACCCCCAAGATCCGGAAGTTGTTTATGTAGCAGCTTTGGGGCATGCGTTTGGAGAGAACCCGGAGCGAGGTGTATATCGTTCAGTGGATGGGGGTCAGAATTGGGATTTAGTCTTATATCAAAGCTCGCAAGCTGGTGCTGTTGATTTATCATTGGATCCAAATAATCCACGAATTATTTTCGCGTCTATTTGGGAGGCTCGCCGGAATTTTTGGAACTTGTCTAGTGGGGGTCCTGGTAGTGGTCTATTCCGCTCAAAAGATGGTGGTGATTGTTGGGAAGAAGTTAGCACAAAACAGGGTTTTGCAACGGGCACAAAGGGGAAGATAGGTGTTAGTATTTGCCCAGCCCAAACTGGCCGTGTTTGGGCATTGGTTGAAGCTGAGTCGGCAGGATTGTATCGAACTGAAGATTATGGTGAGACATGGACATGCGTGTCTGAGAATAGAGATTTGCTGCATAGGCCTTGGTATTACACTCATGTCTTTGCTGATCCTTGTCACAAAGATACTGTATATGTCACGAACTTGCAGATGTGGAAATCAACTGATGGGGGCGCGAACTTCAAAGAGGTCACTACTCCACATGGCGACAATCATGATTTATGGATTGATCCAAATAATAATCAGCGGATGATACAAGGGAATGATGGGGGCGCTACAATAAGTTTTAATGGAGGGAGAACTTGGTCAACAATTTATAATCAAAAAACAGCACAACTTTATCGGTTGGATGTTGATGATCAATTTCCGTATAGGGTTTATGGTACACAGCAGGACAACACTACAATTAGCGTTCCATCTGCTACCGAATGGGGTGTGATTACAATGAATGATTGTAGTTTCCCCGGTACTGGGGAAAGCGGATATGTTGCAGTTCATCCTGACAATCCTAATATTGTGTATAGTGGGGCAGTAGGCTCATCGCCAGGTGGTAACGGTGCTCTGCAGCGATATGACCATCAAACAAAGCAAATCGGCTTGATTAATGTTTGGCCAGAGGAATCTACCGGTTTAGCGCCTAAGGATTTGAGATATAGATTTGCGTGGACCTTCCCTATTGCTTTTTCACCACATGATAGCCAAACCCTTTTTGCGGGAGGCAATCATCTTTTTCGTAGCCAAAATGAAGGGCAGAGCTGGGAAACTGTAAGCCCTGACCTTAGTCGGAATGATTTAAGCAAACTTGGCTTGTCTGGCGGACCACTTACAATAGATAGTGCTGGAGCAGAACAGTACGCAACTTTATCCGTTTTTGTCGAATCACAACATCGATGTGGCGAATACTGGGTGGGCACTGATGATGGTTTGGTCCATCGGACTTTAGATTCAGGACTTCATTGGGATAATTTAACTTCTTTAGTGGGTGTGCCAGATTGGTCTTACATCAGTTCTATTGAGATTTCTAACCATAGTGCCGATACAATCTATATTTCTGCTACACGCTATAAGTTGGATGATTATCAGCCCTATCTTTATCAAACTAAAGATGGTGGAAAAACATGGCGATCAATTGTTGGAAATTTTCCAGAGGGAGAAATTACTCGAGTAATTCGAGTTGACAGTGTCCGTAAAGATTTAATATTTGTTGGTACTGAGACTGGTGTTTTCTTTTCAAATGATGATGGAAAAAATTGGTTCCGGATGCAAGGAGGGTTGCCAGTAGTTCCAGTCTATGATCTGAAAATCAAAAATTCTGATCTTGTAGCAGCTACACACGGACGTTCCTTTTGGATACTTGATGACATTACACCTCTTCGAGAATTTTCAAAGACGTCTTTAGAGGAGGCGGGTGGTGCTCAACTATTTCGTCCTCGCGACACATATCGACTTAAGTTACAGTGGTCCGCTGGCATATTTGATGGTGAAGGAAAAGATTACAGTCCAGCATTTGGCATTGCTGGCACGACTTATCGATATAAAAATTCTGATGGAACTACAGTCCGAAGACATCTTGATGTAGGTGAAAATCCTCCTAATGGGGTAATTCTTTACTATTGGCTTGGCCCAGAGTTGGACGCACCTTTAACGATTTCCTTGTATGATGAATCAAACAACTTGGTTGCAACGTTCAGTGATAGTAGCGAGGAGAAATCCGAAAAATATTTGCCTAATAATACTGGCTTGAATCGTTTTATTTGGGATTTCAGTTATCCAGCACCCACATCTTTTGATGCAGCTTTGATCCAGCGCGATTATCAACCCCTTGCCAAAGAGAATAATGACATAGGGCCAATGGCTCCACCGGGCAAGTATCGCGCTGAACTATCGATAGCAGATAATCTTGTTGCATCAGAAAATTTCTGTTTGTTGAAAGATCCACGAGTCGCCACATCGCAAGTTGATTTTGAGAAGCAATTTGAATTACTTCATCGCCTAAACGAGGCACGATCCACTTTACGCAGTCTGGTAAATCGGATTAGGTTTATTCGACGTCAGCTTCGTGACCTTCTGACTAAATTGCCTCAATCTAACAATGAAGTTATTGTTTCAAGTGTATTTGAGATCGATCAAAGACTATTGGAGATCGAAAATGTACTAGTTGATACAAATCGTGAAAGTCCTCGCGATGTTCTTCGTCACCCAGCTGGTCTTGATGATACCTTGGGAGAATTGATATCAGCTGTTTCCATGGCAGATATAGCGCCACCAATCCAAACAGTAAAGGTGTCTGACGAAATAATTAATAAAGTCAGTAGAGAGTTTAGTGAGGTCAATAAACTAATAGCAGGATCAATTTTTATATTGAACAAGAGGGCAGACGAAGCTGGAGTACCAGCGATTGTTGCATAAATGAGTAAGCCGTTAGATTTTTGGCGGCTTGCATGTGCTGATTTGATTGTTCGCACTTCCTATCAAGTTGGTAAAACACCTTTGATGCCACTTTTTGCAGCTTCCTTAGGTGGAAGCGAATTGCTAGTAGCGGCAATAGTATCGGTATCAACCATAACAGGTGCAGTGCTAAAGCCAATTTTCGGATGGTTATCTGATTACTGGGGTCGGCGACTTTGGCTTTTTTTGGGGATCATCATATTTTCCGTAACTCCCTTCCTGTATCAACTAATTGAAAGCCCAGAACAACTTTTTGCACTAAGACTATTCCATGGTTTGGCTACCGCAATTTTCGGGCCGGTGACACTAGCTCTAGTTGCAGAGATGGCTATCCATGGAAGAGCAGAGCGTCTAGGCTGGTTTGGAATTGGTAGAAGTTTTAGTTATTTAGTAGCACCTATTCTTAGTGCGTGGCTTATCACTTGGATGAAGTTTGAACTTGTGTTTACATTCATTGGAGTCGCTAGTTGTATCGCTGTCATTCCAATTTGTATGATGGATTCTATACGAGTTAGTTCGAAAATTAGTTCTATAAATCGTTTGCCGATTCTAGTTTTTGCTCGAAACAATTTTTTTATTGTAATACCTAACTTAAGTTTATGGTTGGCTGCATTGCTTGAAACTTTAGTTTACTTTATTACCTATTCAATAAAAATTTTTCTACCGTTATATGCTATGCAGGTTGGAGATTTCAGTTTGATCACAGTTGGTTTCTTTTTTACAATACAGGAAATTTCACATCTCATAGGACGACCCATTGGGGGGAAATTTGCTGATCACGCTGGCTATTTACGTTCGATCCAACTTGGATATCTATTTATAGTGATCGGCCTCTTTGTTCTTCCCAATGTTTTTTCTACTGTAGGACTTTTCCTTGTTGCAATTACCATAGGCATTGGTCAAGGATTCGTTTTACCAGCAACAACCGCGTTCGCCACAAAAAATCTAACTACTAAATGTTTGGCATCAGGTATGGGTATGCTCGGGGCAGTTCGTAATGTTGGTAAGATTGCTGGCCCATTGGTTACAGGATTGCTTTTAGTTAATTTTAGCTATAACGAGGTTTTTTACTTGATCAGCATAATTGCTTTTATCGTACTTGGTTCATGCTTCATGTTGCAGAGAAACTTTTTAAAGGTTATGGTCTCGACTTCTAAATTTACTGAAAAAACTGAAAAACGGGCGATACTAAGATGACTGATACACCAACAAAACTAATTTGTCCATTTGACTTCAACACTCAGGGAAAGCATTGCGATTTTATTCGCTTACCCCATTCGGTTCATAGATCCGCATATGGATGGTTGCCGTTACCGGTAATATGTATAAACAACGGAGCTGGCCCAACTGTGTTAGTTATGTCAGGCACTCATGGTGACGAATACGAAGGTCAAGTTGCCATTAGCCGTTTGGCTCAAGAGATTCAAATTGAAGATGTGTCTGGGCGATTGATTTTGTTTCCAATGGCTAATTTTCCAGCTGCAAAGCAGGGACTTAGAACGTCACCCATCGATGATTTAAATTTAAATCGAGTTTACCCAGGCGATCCAAATGGCTCACCTACTTTGATGATAGCTCATTACATTGAAACGGTCCTAATGGAAATGGCGGATTATGTCTTAGATTTACATAGTGGAGGTTCATCTTTGCACTACCTTCCAAGCGCCGTTGCTGGGTTTAATTCAGATAAAGCGAGAACACAACATATTCAGGATCTAATGCAGGTGTTTGCGGCGCCATATGGTTTTATTTTTCCTGGTGGTCACACTGGGGGTGGAGGCGTTGAAAGTGGTGCTAATCGGAGAAACGCCATTTTTCTCGCGACTGAAATGGGGGGAAGCGGTACCGTAACTCCCGAATGTCTTGAGATGTGTTTCAATGGAGTAGCGCGCGTATTACAAAAGACGGGGCTTCTAAAAAGATCTCTTGCGCCAGAGGCAAAGCTAGAGACAAAATTATTGTATGCACCTGATTTCAATTATTTCGTTTATGCTCGCGAAATTGGTGTTTTCGAGCCTACAGTTGAATTAGGTGATGAAGTGTGTGCAGGAGATCTCGCAGGGCGCATTCATACCCCAGAAACTCCGTGGAAGGCTCCGGTTGATGTAACTTTTGACGCTGATGGATTGGTTCTATGCAAAAGAGTGCCAGGTCGAGTAGAGCCTGGTGATTGCGTCTTTCATCTAGGAACAGACTATATTGATTGATTTCTGGATTGGACCAATAGTTTGATAAAGGTGTTGAGAATACAAGGTTGATTACAATTTAGTTTCCTGCTTGTCGCGCACTCTCATCTAAAACAAATTTTTTGAACGAGAGCGCGGTAGCAGTCAATTGTTTTCCTTTTCTATGTGCTATATACCAACGTCGAATGATTGGTGTAGAAACCAAATCAAGAGCAATTAGCCTGCCGGCAGCAATTTCTAGTTCTACGCTATGCTTGGAAAGAAAAGATAAGCCTAGACCCACCTCGATCGATTGCTTTATTACCTCGGTGCCTGCCATTTCCAGAGTTGTTTTCGGTTTGAAATCATGGTCTGAGAAAAATCGCTCCATCGCCAGCCTTGTGCCGGAACCTTCTTCTCGAATGATAAATTTTTCATTCTTTAGGGTACTAAGCGGGAGAGCTTTGGATGTTGCTAGCGGATGATCTGGTGCGGCGATTATCATTAAAGGGTTATCCATGAAGCTAAAAGCGTGAACATCTAAACCGCGAGGTGGTTGCCCCATGAGAACTAGATCGGGTTCATTCGACTCAATTTTTTCTAACAAATTTTGTCGATTAGTTACATCTAGTTTAATGTTTACGTTAGGATATTTTCGGCTAAAACTAGCTAGTAATCTGGCAGCAAAATAGTTAACTGTAGACACTACACCAATTGATAAATGCCCAGACTCAATTCCTTTAAGTTGATTTATTTCCTGTTGTGCGGTAGTTAGATGTTTTTGAATCTTTATGGCGTAATTAAGAACAATTTCCCCGGCTTGCGTTTTATATATCTTTTTTCCAATTTGTTCAAATAGCGGCATACCGACTGACTGTTCTAATTGTTTAATTTGCATCGATACAGCAGGTTGGGTAAGAGATAGTTCTTCGGCTGCGCGCGTGAAACTATTACATTTGGCTACAGCGGTAAAAACTTGAATTTGCCGGATAGTAATATGCATGCCGATTCCTCAATTATCGGTCAGGTTTAAGTTGTGTGTGACTACATGATAATATTATACTTATTTATCTTGGGTGAACCGTCAATTTTAACTAATGGTTAATATGTCAGTATAATAAAAATGCATACTAGATATAATAATTTAAATCTAATATACGGTAAAGGTATAACCAAGAGTATGATCTTTATTTTTAACATGTCCCTAACGAAAAGCTATTGTTATTGCAACAAAGCATTAAATACGGTTATAACCGCTTTGTGTAAATTAAGCTGAAGCTAGTTTTCTGTAAAACCTTATTTTAATTTGTGCAGATTATGACTTTATATGATTGATTATAGGAGGATGTAAATATGAGTAGATCGTCCAAGCGCCTTACGCGTCGGGAGTTTGTAAAAAAGGGTGCCGCAGGTAGTTTAGGAGTAGCCGCAGCAAGTAGGATGGGTTTGTGGGGAGCAGATGTTCAGGCCAGTCAGGATTTTAAAGGTGAAGAGCTAAGAGTGTTTACATACGCTGGAGCTTGGGGTGATCAACTGACAAAAAACTGGGCTCCTATGGTTCAGGAAGCGACCGGTGCAGAAGTAATCATCGAGTTAGGATGGTGGGACTCTATACCTAAATTAAAAGCATCTCCTCCTGGACAGCCAGCGTTTGATTTAATAATGACAGATGCTACGCAAGGTTATCCCGCGATTCGGGAAGGTATGTTTCAAAAAGTTAATTGGGACAACATCCCAAATGCTAGTTTGTTTCATCCTGCAGTGATGGATAACTGGGTTGTGAATGAGAGTTGGGGCGTAACATGGCCGGATGCAGCGCAGACGGGTGTGTATAACACAGATGTGATAAAAGGCGCACCGGATAGTTGGGCAGATTTATTAGACGATAACTTTACTAACAAGATAGGGCTGTATAACTCGTTTTATTTCTCTCTGTTTACGTTCGCTTGTATGATGGTTGCTTCGCAAGGTATGGCTGGTACGGCGAGAGATGTGTGTAACAGCGATATCTCAAAAGTATTGGAGTTTGCTAAATCACAAAGAGACCGAGTGAATTACTGGTGGCCATCATCT
>CAYFJI010000056.1:0-11806 GCA_964343365.1 uncultured Acidiferrobacteraceae bacterium | reverse complement strand
TGGGGAGGTTTCCAACCTAATATACCTGAACTTATGTCCGCCATTGATATATTAGTACATCCTTGTGAAGTTGAAGGATTCGGTCGAATTGCCATAGAATCAATGGCTGCAGGTAAACCTGTTATAGGTCCAACGACTGGAGGCATAGCTGAAACTGTTAAAAACAATACAACAGGTATACTTGTACAACCTGGTAATATACACTCGTTTGCGGAGGCAGTTGAAAATTTAATAATTAATGACAAATTGAGATTAAAATTAGGTACTCAAGCAAAGAAACACGTATCGAGGTCATTTTCTATCTCCGACCATACTAATAAAATCACTGAAATCTACGATTCCATATAAAGACAATGCAAACAAAGATTAATACCGAAAATATGAATTTGATAACCCCTCACTCTGCCATCATGTTTTTGATAGCAGGGTCAATAGGAATTTATCTCTACATATACTCAAGTGGACAAGTTAGTTCAGACTCAACATACGCAACCATTAGTTCTTTTTCAATATTAATCTCTATATCATTATTGATTTTCAGCCGACCAGTTTGGGGAATCGCTTTATTGACATTTTTACTCCCTCTAACTCAGGTTTGGCCAGATTTTTTCCGAGCACTTTTTGCAAGTGTACCTCTTATAACATCTTTCATAGTCATAATCGGTATTTTAACAATTGGCTCTACAATCGTTCATTTAACAGAAAATAAAATAAGAACAATTGGATGGTCAAAAGAAATAACAATTGCGGCGGTGTTCGTATTTTGGATGATTTTTAGTGATTTCAGTGTATCTACTGCTACTAACGGAGTAAGAATATGGGCTTGGACTTATATTCAATTACTTGGCCTTATGATATTAGGAGCAACACTTGTGACAGACCGGTCAAATTTTCTTTTGATTCGTTACAGCTTGGTCATAGGTACGGCTATATCATGTCTGGGAGGAGTACTTGTTGGAGGATTCCGTGTCTCAGAAACCGCGACTTTCGGCATAAGGCTAGCAGGACTACATAACAATCCAACCGAATTTGCAATCCTATGTGTACTATCGCTTATATGCTTGAATTTCATCATACCACACATCAAGAGCATAGGTTACAGAACCGTTAACATTATTGCTATATTCCCAATGTTGTTCGGTTTGGTTTTTTCAATATCCAGAACCGGACTAATCGCAGCAATCGCAGTAATTATTTTATTGTTAGCAATAAAATTCAGAATAAACCTTGGAATAATATTCGTTAAGACAGTACCTATAGCAATATTCACTTTAGGATTTATCGTTACACTTTTGATAATGCCTAATAACTATAGAAACCTCTGGTTTGGCTCAATAACTACAGAATTGATTGAAAACACCGGTACTACTGCAACAAGATTAGAAGTATGGAAAATATCAATTGATTTGTTTAAAGAAAATCCGATAAAGGGTGTAGGAATTGGTAATTTTGCTAATTTGGCAGAAGAAAGATGGTCTTTGACAAAAAAATACAAAGGAGCTGTGGTACATAACAGTTATTTAAGTGTCCTTTCGCAAACCGGAGCAGTGGGAATATTGTTGTATTTATCATGGAACATATTATTAATAAATAGATTATTCAAAGCCAGTATAAATTCAAAAACAAACCCTGGTTTGACATCAAGCATATATACTTTATTATTCTTTTTGTTTGTTTGGGGTATTTTCGGAATGTTTACTAGTGTAGAATACGGCAAGTTTTACTGGCTAATGTCTGGGATATCAATAGGGTTAACAAATAATTTGCAAAGAACCGCAATGCCAATTAAAAACACTGAGCCTTTGAAAGCATTTAACTATTCCTCGTAAGATCAATGAAATTAAAAATAGTCTTTATTATTGGACAACTATCAATAGGTGGGTCTGAAACCTTCCTTGTTAATTTAGCTTCAGGCCTAGACAAAAATAAATTTGATTTAGAAGTAGTTTGTCTATCAGATAAATTAGACTTGAAACAAAACTTAATTGATCACGGTTGCAAAATACACGTTATAAATCCAAACTTCCTACGAAAACCGTTCACTATATTGCGATTACGTAAGCTTATCAATTCTATTGATCCTCACATCATACATAGCATAGGTAGATCTTGGTACTATGGTATCCCTGCCAGCATCGGCATTAATTCTAAAGTTGTAATTAGTTCGCAAAGTATTCCTCCTTGGAAAGGCTGGACTTATAAGCTTTTAGACAAGTTACTTTTTAAATATGTCTCATTGTGTTTTGCCAATGCAAAAATGGTTAAAGAGGAAACATGGAACAATATTGGTATGCCACCAGATATATGTAAAGTTATATATACCGGTTTAGATATCGACAAATTTGATGGTGATCAGCAAAAAGACATTTTAGATGCTCCACCTTCAATAATTACTCAAATTAAATCAAACCCAATTTTAGTTGTAGTCGCTAGATTAGAACCTATAAAATCAGTGCACACAATAATCAAAGCACAAAAAACCATTCTAAACTTTTACCCCAACGCCCAACTTTGGATTGTGGGCACCGGATCACTAGAGAAGAAGCTAAAAAAATTATCTTCAACTTTAAATCTTACTGAAAATGTTCATTTCTGGGGTAACAGATCTGATGTCTCTGCTATATTAGCTAAAAGCGATATAGGAATATTTTCCTCGCAAAGCGAAGGGTTACCTACAACCATTACGGAATACATGGCAGCAAGACTGCCGGTTATTTCAACCAATGTTGGTGGTATATCAGAACAAATAATCAACAATGTGACAGGCGTATTTATTCAAAATAATCATCCAGAAGATATAGTTAAAGCTGTATGTTCATTATTGTCGGATAACAAGAAAATGAAAGAAATGGGATTGGCCGGTCGTCAAGTAATTGAACAAAAGTTCAGTGCATCTAAGATGATATCTGAACACGAGCGTACATACTTTTCTCTAATTTAAATCATATGAAAGTTTTGATGATTACACCTGGATGGCCTGACAAATCTAATCCTAATTCGTCTCCATTCATTTTCAGGCAATACCAATTCTTGATAAAACATGGGATTGATGTCACAATTTTCAATTTCAAAGGAAACAAAAAGCCAGTAAATTATATTCGAGCTTGGGTAAAAATACGAATTCTTTTGAAAAGAAACTCCTATGACCTCATTCACGCCCAATGGGGACATACTGCATTGCTAGCAATGAACACCCGATTACCACTAGTAGTAACATATAGGGGAATGGATCTTGAGGGAATAGTTAATAAAAACGGCAGATATTCTGCATATGGGAAATTTTTAACTTGGATGTCCATATTCACATCTAAAATCGCTGATGAAGTAATAGTAGTATCTAAAAGCCTAGGTAACAAAATCCCAAGAACAGATTATACTATTTTACCCAGTGGGATTGACTTGGAATTATTCAAACCTTTAAATAAATCTAACTCTCGAAAAAAACTAAGGTTGTCACAGGACAAAAAATTAATTCTCTTTGCAGCGTCTCGTGATAATCCAAGAAAAAGATACCAATTAGCAGTGGCAGCAGTCTCTATTCTAAAACTAAAATTTAATTGTGATCTAATAGTATGTGAAAATGAACAACCGGAAAAAGTTCCTTTATATATGAATGCTTCGGATTGTTTAATTTTAACGTCGACGCACGAAGGCTCCCCTAATGTAGTTAAAGAAGCACTTGCCTGCAATCTTCCAGTTGTATCCGTAGATGTTGGCGATGTAAAAGAACGAAAAGGCAATTTAAAGCATTTTGAAATTTCTGATGCAGATCCAAAAAAACTTGCCCAAGCTTTGGATAAAATCTTAGGTAGTAATTCTTCAAATAGAAACAGGGAATCGGTTTTAGAACTAGATGAAAATATCATAACAAAAAAGTTAATAAGGGTTTACAAAAAAGCTATCAATGATAACTTCCAGAACAACAATAAATAAAGTAACCTCAAACTAACTTTAAAATTAAAATCACAAACTATCTTATAAAATATAAAATCTATGAAACCCAATGATGCATTCAGCTATCGTTATGCTAATAATAAAGATATAGCTGCTTTAAGCAAATTACACATAAAAACTTTTGCAAATTCACTAGGAACATCAATAGGGACCAGATACGCTAGAGAATTTTTCAAATGGTTTATTGATAATGATTCAACAATTGCTATAGCTTGTTGTAAATCAGAAAGAATTATCGGATATGCGATCGGTGCACCCGATGGCTATTCGGGTGAATTAACTAAATCAACTCTACCTCACATTTTATTAGGAATTGCGTCTCACCCTAAATCTTTATTACATCCAAATTTCTCTATCGAAATGACGGTGAGGTTCAAAAATTTACTAAGAGGAATATTTACTACCAAAAACAGTCGTTCCCCAATTAACATCCAAACAGATAAAACACCGTTTGTTTTGGTTGGAATTGGAATCGACCCTGAATTTCGTAGACGACACATTGGAATAACATTATTGGAAAATTTCGAGAATGAAGTTTGGCGCAAACTCTTCACAAAAATCCGCCTCACAGTTCATGAATCAAATATAAAAGCCATAAGTTTTTACGAAAAAGCTGACTGGCAATTCGATTACAAAAATCGAAGCAAAATGAGATATGTGAAAATAAAATCCGATATGTTTAACGGTTAAATATAATTCATTAAATAATTTACTCTTATCTACATGACAAACAATAAAAAAAATTGGCTAGTGGTAACACAATATTTCCCACCTGAAATAGGAGCACCACAAATAAGGTTGTTAGCAATGATTAAAGAGCTGCAACGCAAAAATATAGAGGTTAAAGTTCTAACCGCTATGCCAAATTATCCAAAAGGGGAAATTTTCAAAGGTTACAAAAACAAATTTACAAAAACAGAAATAATCGATGGTATCGAAATAAAAAGAATGTGGATTTATCCCTATAATAGTAAATCCCCAATATTGAGATTACTAAATTACTTTAGTTTTACATTTACGGCTGTAATAGGTATTTTATCAATGCAGAAACCAGATATGATTTTTATCGAATCTCAGCCCTTAAGCCTAGGAATAACAGCACTTTTAATGAAGCGTTTAAAAAGAGTACCTTACATCTATAACATACCCGACTTACAAATTGAAATGGCTAAAGAATTAGGTTACATAACTAACGGGTTTTTTCTTAAACTTTCGACACTTTTCGAAAATCATTTAATGAAACACTCTTGGAAAGTCTCTACTGTAACAAACGCATTTGCTGAACATTTAAATAGTAGAGGAATTGAAAAAAAGAAAATTACATTTCTGCCGAATGGTGCTGACTCAGATTTTTTGAAACCAAAGTCGGCTGATAAACGTCTATTGTCTAAATGGAGACTGGCAAATAAAAAAGTCATCCTATACGCTGGAACTCACACATTTTATAATGGCTTCGATTCAATAATAGGAGCCGCTGATATATTAAAGGATAACAAAGATATAGTGTTCTTAATGATTGGTGGAGGACCTGAAAGAAAAAGAATTATGCGAATGGTTGAACAAAAACATTTAGATAATGTAATTTTTGAACAATCGCCTTATTCTGAGCGACCTGATTTGTATTCTATTGCATATGCTTCTTTAGCATCTTTAAAAAAAATACCTATTTTTAAAAAGGTTCGACCCGCTAAAATATTTCCGTCGTTGAGTTGTGCAGTTCCAGTAGTGTATGCCGGAGTAGGAGAAGCCGCTGATTTACTGAAAAAAAATCAATGCGGAATTTCAGTAGAACCCGAAAACCCCGTAGCTTTAGCAAATGCAATTTCTATGTTAGTTAACGACCCAGAGCTCAGAAACAGACTTGGGAATTCAGGTAGGATCCTAATAGAGAAACAATATAGCTGGAAAATTATTGTTGAAAATTGGCTTAAAAATATTGAAACCAAATTATAATGTTCAATAAAGGTAATTAGATATGTCAATGGAAGATAGATTCAGATCGACTTTAGACAAAGTCATGGATAAATTAGGTCCTGAGGCATTTGTATGCTGGTTTGATTGTGGTGCAGGAGAAACAAGAGGTTATGGTAAAGAAAAGGAAGCTTTAGTTATTTAAGCCACCTGGTTTAGATAATGAAGATTTGCCAAATAAGTAATAATGTGGTCCTGTATTCATGTGAGGTATTAGTTCATTAAACCAAGAAATATCACTCCTGCTATTTTGAAATTTTTTAAAGTATTCAATGTTATCTACCCCTGCAAATTCACCTTTATACCCAATAAGAAATGAATTGAATTTATCTGAAAGCCCCAACACTTTTTCTCTAATTGGTATAGGAGCTTCACTTATTGACCATGTTGCCATAAATAAATTGTTACTTTGATTTTGAAAGTTGAAATGATTTACTGCTTTTTTTAATATATCAAAATCTGATATGCAAATTATCCCTTGCTTTACCTCAGTCATTCTGTTTGAATCAATAACATTTAACCCTAGAGAGTTTAAGTAGTATTTTTGTAGGGCACACATGATTGGAAAATCAAATATTATATATGGTTTTGTAAAACCAAGATTGGTGAACAATCTTGACATAGAGCCATACCCTCCGCCAAAATCCAAAACTAAATCAATATCCTTTATTAATGTATTCGTAGCTTGTTCAAATTTATGAATATAATATGCGTGACGTATTAAAAGGCCACTACTTGATTTATAGTCAGGATATTTTGAAGGTAGCCCAATATTTGACTCTAATATTGCGTTTGCCCATATGGATTCAAATTTCCTAGAGTTTTTTAGAGTAGCTAATTCTGGTTTTATAAACTCCTGACGTACAGCAAAGGTTGTTTGTTTGACCATGTGCCAATTCAAAAATCCACGGGGGTCTTTATGCAAAATATCATTTCGCAAATTGTTTAACTGATTGCTCCAGTGCCTTTCAGGGCCTGTCAAACCAGTGGTGTCAATTACATCTATGGATTGTACTTCAAAACGTAACTCATCGGCTAATTGTTTTTCTTTAATAGTTGGAGCATTCAATTTGGCTATAACATTCTTGCCCCTAATTTTATTAAGAATATTTTTTAGCGATTTAGGAAGCAATTTATTAATCATAGAACAAATCCTTTAGCACATTTTGAACAAACTACAAATATGACATATCACAGATACTAAATCAAATGGTTCATTTACCGATCCAATCATGCCTTTCAAACAAATATATGCAAGTGCTATACTACCAAGAAACACATCAGGCTAGATATTTCTTATTACTTTTTAATTCGTCAAAAACCCATATGAAACTAACCCGCAAAATAAATCTTAATTTTAGCTCACACAATTTAGGTTTAACTCTAATATTAACCGTGAGGGGGGGGGTGGCACTTTAACTTATGTTTTCAGCAAGTATTTTCCTTCTTTATCCAATTCAATTGTAGTAGGGATCATTATTTTTTTCATATCACTGATTTATTTACGAGGATCGATTTATCAAGCCCGAATAAGATATAAAATCATGCTGAATATCCGTTAATCATATGAATATTAGAAATACGTTTTTACCGTTCCATCAACCTTTGATTGAAACCGAAGAGATTAATGCTGTTATATCAACTTTAAAATCCGGATGGCTAAGCACCGGACCAAAAGTACACGAATTTGAAAAAGCAATGTCAGAATATCTAAATGTCCCATATTGTATAGCTCTAAATTCTGGTACAGCAGCTTTACACCTAGCTTTAAAAGCTATCGGATTGCAAGAAAATGACGAAGTAATTATCCCCACCAACACATTTACTGCAACCGGAGAAGTAATAACATATTTCAAAGCTAAACCAGTGTTAGTAGATTGCAAAAATAACGATTTTAATATTGACGAAAATCAAATAGAATCAAAAATCACAGATAAAACAAGGGCTATAATGCCCGTTCATTTTGGAGGAAATCCTTGTGAAATGAAAGTTATTAAAGGTATATGTGCTAAATATAATTTGAAACTTATTGAAGATGCTGCGCATGCCTTAACCTCCCAATACCAAGGCGATCTGATAGGTCGCCATGGAGATATAACTTGTTTTAGTTTTTACGCAACAAAAAATATAACTACTGGAGAAGGAGGTATGGCAGTAACTTCCAATCCTGTTTATGCACAAAAAATACGTAAATTAAGTCTGCACGGAATAAACGTGGATGCATGGAATCGATATGGAGAAAAAGGTTCTTGGTTTTATGAAGTAACAGAAGCTGGATTTAAATACAATATGAGTGATATCTTAGCAGCAATCGGTACAATCCAAATGACCAAAGCTGAATCAATGTTGAAAAAAAGAACTACTATAGCAAAAACATATTCAAACCAGCTTTCAAATATACCTTCGATAACTCTACCCGAATCTAATGTCTCAAATAGACATTCATGGCACCTATATGTAATTCGGATCAACACAGATCAACTAAATATTGATAGAGACCAATTTATTAAAAATTTAAAGGAATATAATATTGGTACGAGTGTTCATTTCATACCTCTTCACAGGCATCCGTTTTACAAGAGTACATTTGGATATTCTTCGAAGGAATTTCCAAATTCCGAATCTATTTATAACAATTCAATATCATTGCCAATTTATCCTAAAATGACCAAAGCTGATGTGAATCATGTTATACAAGCAGTGAAACAGATTGTATCTACTAATCAAACATAAGCAATGTTAAAAAGGATTTTCGATCTTTTATTATCTTGTCTGGTATTGTTAATCACATTACCATTTTACCCATTGATCGCTATCGCTATAAAATTTGACAGTAAAGGTCCTGTATTTTACACCCAAACTAGAATCGGTCTTAATTACTCTAAATTCAAGATAATTAAATTTAGAACTATGGTAAATAATCATAGTTTTAACCGCCAGATAACAATAAAAAATGATCCTCGTATTACTTCGTTAGGAAAATATTTGAGACGTTATAAAGTAGATGAATGGCCAACATTATTCAACGTTATTAAATCTGAAATGAGTTTCGTTGGCCCAAGACCTGAAGCTCCAAAATACGTACAGCTTTATACAGAAGAACAACAAAAAATCCTGCTAGTAAAGCCGGGTATAACAGACCCTGCTACAATCACCTATAATAATGAAACTGATTTAATGATTGACACTGAAGCCTCTGAAAAGATTTACATTGAACAGATTTTGCCTCGCAAGCTATCAATCAATTCAGAATATATACAAAAACAAACGTTAATCACTGATGTTAAAATAATAGTTCGTACGATTTTATTAATATTAAAAATATAAAAATCCAAGTCAGATTCATCACTAATGGAAATCAATAGAGTATTTTTTAAAAATCGAATAGCAATAGTCTTTCTACTACAATTAACGGCAGTATTCATAGCCCAAGTTTTTAGCATAGGTCTCACATCTGATTTTGGGTTGATTTTTGAAAGTAACATCTTACAAATATTAACTATAATTTTATTTGTAAGAGCAATACTTTTATACCTGCACAAACTTCATCATGGCTTATGGCGATATACAAGTTTTAACGATATTGTAAAAATACTTAAATCGACTACTTTAGGCTCAGCTGTTTATTTGATAACAGGTTATTTCGTATTGGACCCTATGCAATTGCTGAACGCTTTAGTTGTAGACTGGGTTTTCATAATATGTTTCCTCTCCGGTATCCGATTCATCGCACGATTAATTAGAGAAACCAAGTTTAAAACAAAAAAACATAATATAAATTCAAATAATCAAAAGCGCTTATTAATTGTGGGTGCTGGTGCGGCGGGCATAACCCTAAGCCAAAACATCAAGCAGAACAAGACATTAAATTATTATCCAATTGCTTTTGTAGATGATGACAATTCAAAAATAGGTTCATATATACAAGACATACCTGTTGCAGGAAATATCAGAGAGTTACCTTTAATTATATCTAAATTCCATATTGAAAAAGCTATTTTTGCAATACCCTCTGCTAGTTCTGAACAAAAATCTGCAGCTTTAGATATACTAAATAAATCTGGGGTTGCTTTTGAAATTTTACCCAGTACACCAGATGTTCTTGAGGGAAATGTCAGCATAAATACAATACGTGCTGTAAATCCACTAGATATTTTAGGTAGACCGCCAAGTAAGCTCGACTCGAATATCCTCGATAAATTTATAAGGCATAAATGTATCTTAATAACAGGAGCAGGTGGATCGGTAGGGTCTGATTTGGCTAGGCAAACATCAAAATACAAACCAGAAACATTAATATTATTAGACCAAATAGAAAATCCACTTTTATTTGTTGAATATGAGATTAAATCCAAATATTCGAATATAAACTTAATCACCTTGATTGCTGATGTTACAGACAAAGAAAATATAGCAAAAATAATGTCCACTTATAAGCCAAATATAATACTACATGCAGCGGCTCATAAACATGTGCCATTTATGGAAAGTAATCCTGAAAAGGCCATCAAAAATAATATTGGTGGAACATTAACTATGGCATTAGAATCGGTCAACAATAACGCTGAAACTTTTGTCTTCGTTTCTACCGACAAAGCAGCAAATCCTACTAGCGTAATGGGTACAACAAAACGTGTCGGCGAATTGTTATTGCAACAATTCAATTCCAATCATGAAGAAACAAATTTTGTTTCAGTTAGATTCGGTAATGTGTTTGGTAGTAACGCAAGCGTCGTTCCAATATTCAAAAACCAAATAGAATCTGGTGGACCTGTTACAGTAACTCATCCGGAAGTAACACGATATTTTATGAGTATACAAGAAGCTACTGGATTAATCCTCCAGGCAGGTGGGATATCAAAAAAAGGAGGGACATTTGTACTAGATATGGGAAGGCCAATAAAAATTCTTGATTTAGCTAATACACTAATTTCGATATATGGGTTACAAAATCAAATAGATATTAAGTTCACTGGGTTGCGGCCCGGAGAAAAACTTCACGAGGTTCTTAACAGTGAATCAGAAGTTTTGGTTAAAACCGGACATTCTCGTATCTCGACTATACAAAGTAATTCAACCACTAATGATGTGATTAGCGAAGTTAACAAGTTACTTCTTAGCCTTAATACAATGTCTCATACAGATATAACTAAAGCCTTACAAAATATAGTTCCTAATTATACTCCCCTTTCTTAATATTTCTTTTTTATTAATAACATGCATAACATGACCATCATTAATAAATTAATGTCGCTCATATTATTATCTATTGTGCTAGCGTGTCAAAATTCTAATGATCAAAATTGGATCACATTTGAAGCACAAGATGGCTCTTCGCTACATAATGAACCCACAACCATTGAAGGGGGTGCTTACCAATCAAGCAAATCTTTATCTCATAATCAAGATAACAAAGTCACTTCGGAAGAAATAGATGATTATTCCCAATCAACTTTTACAGCATTATCCGATTGGCTAAAAATAAATCAATTTTTGTCAGATAATCAAGGTATACGTATAACGGCTGAGAATCTTCAATACAAAGGATTTGACCTTGAATTGCATTACCCCCATCCAAGGCAATCATTAAGATTAGAATCCTCAAAAGGCACGTTTTCTACTAAAATAAATCAATCCGGAAATTTTCATATAGCCGCTCTAATTTACGATAGTTCTGGGAAGGAAACATATAGTTTAAGTATTAACGATAATTTTATAGGAAATTTCACAGCAGATACTGACAACAATCAAGAATATCTATTTCTAACTAACAATCATTTCAAACTTGAAGAAGATGACGAGATAATTTTCAGCTCAAAAACAGAAAATGAGATTACCCCTTCTTTTTCACATCTAGCTCATAGGGTGGAGGCAATCGTAA
>CAYFJI010000055.1:0-12106 GCA_964343365.1 uncultured Acidiferrobacteraceae bacterium | reverse complement strand
GAGTTTTCTATTAAGTTCCTTAAATACTGTCGCAGTCAAAAAAAATAAGATCCAACGTCAATTTGATTGCATGCCTAATATATTAATGATATATTTCTAATATCCTAACAATTCCGGGTTGGAGACATCTAATGAAAGAGCTATTACCAAGAGAACGGTTTGAGCGTGCAGTACGCCGAGAACCAGTAGACCGTGTTCCGGTTTTATACAGAATGAAAAGCGAAGCTAAACAGAAAATTGCACGTATTTACGGCATTGGAGATGCCAGTACTGGTGTCAAACACAACCCTGAAGTCGAACTAAGGCTTGGTAATGATGCAATCATTTATCAAATTGGAATTAATGCCCAGTTTTCACATCGCCCTATTCCGATTGGAGAGACATGGTCAAGCCATTGGAACGTGGGCTACGGAAAGAGTGGACTGGAAGGCCGCAACGAAGAGGAGGAAAAAGAGTTTCAGCAAACCCAAGAATTTTGGGGGCCTGCCAAGGTAGTGCCTGAAAATTTTCCTAACTTCCACCCAATAACATCGATGGAAGATCTTAAGAACTACGAATGGCCCGATCCAAACGACCCTGAATTACTTGCACCTATTAAAGATCTTTGTGCTAAGTACCAAGGTGACTATTTTATAATAGTCGACCTATCCTCTACTCTTATTGAGGCTGCTTACGCTCATCTAGTGGGAACGCAAAATTTCTTTTTAATGCTTTTTGACCAACCAGAACTAATTCATGGGGTTCTAGATGGCCTAACTGAGTACTATACAGAAGTCGGAAAGAACGCGATAAAACTAGGTGTCGATATGATTCGGGTTGGTGATGATGTAGGTGCTCAACAGTCAATGATGCTGTCACCTGAGCAATGGCGTGAATTAGCTAAACCACGTTTTCAGCATATGTTCAATGAGTTCCGTAAGGAAAATCCAGACATATACATCAAACTACATTCTTGTGGAGATTATTCACCAATACTTGGTGACGAAGTAGACCTCGGAGTTGATTTATCAGGACTCATGCAACCTACTGGAGGAAATAAAGATCAGGTTGGCATCAAAAAGAAATATGGTAATGACATAGCGCTAATTGGAGGTTTATGCGTCCAACGGTTGCTACCACGTGGGCAAGTCGAGGACGTCAGAAAAGGAGTGCACGATGTGATCAAGAATCTAGGAACCGGTTATGGTTATATATTCTCTCCAGCCCACTATATTTTAGCGGATGTCCCGGTCCAAAATATCTACACTATGATCGAAGCACAGAGGGAATTTGGGGTATATGGTAAATATCCTTTGAACTAATTCTTCGTATTTGACCAAACTAGAAAATCTATATCGGTAAGGAGATATAAATGCCTGAAGCAGAATTTTTGGCACCAACGGACGGCGATCCAGTATTAAAAGAACCGGAAGGGTGGCAGGAACGCGCCCCTGAAGGATGGAAGTGGGAAAGCTTATGGGAAGCAGTAGAAACTGGCGATCATACCTATACTGATGAATTCGTAAAAAAAGCTATTGATGAAGGAATTGACCCTCGTGTAATCCTCGATGATGGCCTGTTTCCCGGCTTTGATCTTCAAGGAGACCGGTTTAGCGCCCAGGTTATTTTTATACCTGAAATGTTAATTACAGCGCGAGCAATGAAGGCCGGTTTAGCGTTAATCAGACCATTGCTAGCCGCTAGAGCAGAAAAACCTATCGGGACTTTTGTCATGGGTACTGTGTTAGGGGATATGCATGATATTGGCCAATCAATTGTAACAATCATGCTTGAAAACGCCGGTTTCAATGTAATAAATCTTGGCACTGACATACACCCTGATAAATTTATCGAAACTGCAGAAAAAGAAAAAGCGGACTTGGTAGGATTCTCAGCTTTACTTTCAACAACGGTATACTATCAAAAGGTTACCATCGAAGAATTCGAAAAAGCAGGACACAGAGACAAAGTCAAAATATTGATTGGTGGAGCCCCAACAACACAAGAGTGGGCGGACGAATGCGGAGCTGATGGATGGGGGCGAGACGCTGTTCAGGCTGTAAAATTAGCGCTTGAGAAAGTAAAAGAGCCCCGAGCCTCTTGGAATTGATCGTCTCCTTCAAAAGGCATGAGCTTTGTAGAACGCTTGCCGTCTAAGGCCGGGAACAAACAACTTCATCATTAGCATTACCCCCTGTCCTACGACGAATTTGATTATCAGCAATGCAAATTAATCTCGTATTCGGTTTCCTCGGCTCAGGAAAAACCACATTGATTAAGCGTCATTTGAGAAGTCAGCAGGACTTATCAAGAACGGCGGTAATTGTGAATGAATTTGGAGATGTTGGCATCGACGGGAGCATAATCAGTGGCAATAATTTAGATATCGTGGAATTAAATTCAGGATGTTTATGTTGCAATCTAAAAGGTCCAATGCTTGATGCAATTGAAGAGCTAGAAAGCAAAGGTCAAATCGACACACTATTGATCGAGAGTAGCGGACTTGCAGAACCACTGGACACACTTGAGGCCCTAACGGATAAAAAGCTGATCAATATCATTGAGGTGGGCCCTATACTTACTGTAGTTAGCTTGGCGCATTTCGAAAAACTCTCGGAATTTCTCGGCGACTTTTACACCGATCAGATACACAATGCCGACACTCTAATACTTAACAAATCGGACTTATCAAATGTTGACCAAATTGAAGCAGTGCGTCAGGGGGTACGAAAAATTAATCCAAACGCAGATATTTTAATTACTCAACAGTGTGACATAGATTTGAAAAATTTATTTGAGTCGAACCAAAGAACTCACAAAGATTTTGTAACCCATATTGATGGTCTAAAACGAGCGACAAATGGAACTGCAGTTCACAGGCACTCCCATTTAGACTCCATTGTAATTGAGAACAGGAATGTGATCACAAAGACCGAATTAGATAATTGGCTTACTACCTTGACCAAAGACATTTATAGAGTAAAAGGCTACTTAAACCTAGACAGTCAAAACTCTCTTTTGCAGTATTCGATGGATGTGCACACTACAGAACCTGTAGACGAAATAAATAGGTATCAAATGGTCTTTATTGGACAAAATATCGATAGGGACAAACTAAAACGAGAATATTCAAACCTTGGGACTGTAAGCTAGTCAAACTTCTTCTCCTACGCGCATCATTTAGCGATTAGAATTGAGTTAACCATGACTGAAAGCACAACTCCCGCTACTCGTATCCCTTTATCTGATCAAGCTTATTCTTTGCTGCTTGGTAAAATCATACGCCTTGAACTTGCGCCCGGCTCCATCCTATCAGAAAAAGAGTTAGTATCGAACTTAAATATCGGTCGCACACCGATTCGGGAATCACTGCAACGTTTAGCTAATGAAGGCTTAGTGAATCATTTGCCAAATCGAGGCATGTTTGTTGCGGAAATCAGCGCCGCTAGCGTAAGCAACATCTACGAATTTCGGGCCCTCATTGAAGGACATACTGCCCGATTAGCAGCAGAGAGAGCTACTAAAGACGATCTTAAAGAGCTTGAGCATTTACATTCCCATTTAAATGAGTCAACTGCAAAGGATCAGATTGACGACTATATTGGTTGCGACCAACGCTTTCATAATGTACTAGCGCGCGCCTCTGGCAACACATATCTTCAGTCTGCCGTTTCAGAAATTTTTAATCTACATTTACGATTATGGTTTTTTATTTCCCGAAAATCCCAAAACTGGCAATCTTCAGCTAACGCTCATGAGATTATGACTGCAACTGTGGTCAATGCTATTCGTAATCGGTCAGGAAAAGAAGCAGAGCTGGCGATAACAGAATACATCGCATCGCGTCATCAAGAGATAATAAAACTTCTTTAAATATTTTGACCTTCTATATCTCCCTATTACGTACCCTCTTTTCCCTCAGCCGTAATTCCTTACGATTAATCTTGCCAGTACTCGTTAATGGAAACTCATCGACAAAATCAATGATTCTCGGATATTTAAAAAAGGCCAAAGAATGTTTAACATGCTGTTTTAATTCCTCTACTAACTGATCTGATGCATCTTCACGCTTAGTAAGGAATACAAACGCTTTAATAACTTGTCCTCGCTCTTCATCATCCACGCCGATCACAGCTGCTTCAGCAACAGCAATATGACTCACTAAGGCATCTTCAATCTCTGCTGGACCAATACGATACCCTGCGCTCTTAATAAGGTCGTCCTCGCGCCCTTTGTACCAAAAGTAACCATCATCGTCTTGGTATCCGAAATCTCCAGTCCTGATACGATTTCCAATTCGGATTTCATTGGTTTTATTAGGATTATTCCAGTATCCGATAAAAAGAGTAGGATCTTTATCGCTAGCGGCGATCTCCCCTACCGTACCTGCCGGAACTTGATCTCCGTTTTCATCAATAATGACAATATCATGGCCCGGATAAGCTTTACCCATTGAACCGGGTTTGATCGGCCATAGTTTTTCACAATTCCCAACAAGGTGATTGACTTCTGTCAGCCCATAGAACTCGTTGATTGGTATACCGAGCGCCTTTTTTGACCACGTCAAAACTGATCCTGGCAGAGGCTCTCCTCCTGTTCCAATCGCTTTAAGTTTAATATCTGGCCAATTCTTCTTGGGCTCCTCAATAGTGGCTAACCTCTTCAATGCGGTCGGGGTTAAAAAGCAGTGGGTAATTTTATGCAATTCCAGAAACTCAAAGACCCATTCAACTGAAAACTGTTGACTTCCAGCAACTACAGTTTGCCCAAAGTACCAACCTGTCAACATAACATTAAAAATACCGGCTACCCAAGACCAATCTGACAAAGTCCACAAAATTTGATCCTCTTTGCCCATATCTAGTTCGTAGAACAAAGAGACTGAAGCCAAATAACCTCTTAATAAGGCTTGTTTATGCAAAATACCTTTTGGCAACCCTGTTGACCCCGAGGTATACAGTAGCAATGCGGGATCATCTGAAAGAGTGTTTTCTATTTTAAGATCATTATCACCTGTCTGATCTATCGTAGCGTTAAAATCTATCTCGCCTTCATGGGTCCCACCTGAGACAATAACGAAATCAATATCCAGGACCAGTTTAGCATCTTGAACACGATCCCATAAATAGCGCTGTGTCACGATCCATTTGGCGCCACAATCATTCAACACATGCTCTACCGCGGCTGGACCATAAAGGTAAGAGAGAGGAGCTACTATTGCTCCTAGTTTATATGCCGATAGATGAGCTATTGCACACTCAAGACCTTGCTGGGCAAATAATGCTATGACATCGCCCTTTTTAACACCATTATTCCTCAGAAAATTAGAAAATCGGTTAGATAATATACTAAGTTCCTCGTAGCTATAACTACGGGTATTTTTCTGGTCATCAACGCATATCAATGCTGTTTTATTTGACTTCTCCCCACTAGCATGACGATCAACTGTTGCTGTTGCCATGTTGTAATAATCGACGCTCGGAATTTGAAAACTCGATACGATTTGGTCATATGAAGGGCGATTTCCGAACACAGCATGGAGATCATTATCATTCAATTGATCACCTAACAAACCTTTTTTTCTCAACATTGCCTCCTGTAATATCACAAATTTTACTACCTTGTCGATGAGTTTATTTATAATTACTATTTAACAAATAATCCACCGCTCCAATATCTGTTTGATTCTTGATATGCTGTAATTTGATAAGTGAGCAAATTTTATCAGCGAGGACATACATGTCTGGTTTGGGATTGGCGTTGACCACCGTTTCAATCCAATCATTTCGAATTAATTTTGCTCCACCAAACGCACCTGCTAGCGCGCCACCTACACTAGCATAACTGTCCTTATCTCGGCCATACATTACACATCCTATAACTGTTTTTTCGAAATCACCTCTTGCTGCTACAAACATCGATAACGCAACGACCAACGTATGTGTTGCTTCGGAAAATAGATGGCCCCATTCGAGCAGCTCATACAGTGGCTTTCTTATTTTAAATACGTCTCGTTCCTTTTCTGCAATTGTTAAAGCCGCTTCCAGAAAAGTTATATTCGGATCGTAGCGCCATTCCAACTCTTGCCAATATTTCCCTTCGCGTTCTCTGGAAAAAGTGATGTGAGCGTCTTTTGCTACTTGGATAATAGACTCAACAGTCGTATTTGGGCGCATAGATTCACTGACTGCTGCCGCCATGATAGCAGCGGCGGTCTTAGCATAACCCTCAGCAAACCATCCAAGATCGAAGCCTAGCTGATATGCTTCATATGGTTTGCAGGCTAATATTAATCCAAGGGGGGAATTCCCCATGATCGCACCGTTTGTAGGCTCGCCGCTGAAAATAACCTTATCTTCTCTCCATATAGATTTCAGGTAGTACTCTTCGACAAATGCTTTATTAATTTCTCGCGGTGCATGCTGATACGCTTCAATCAATACCTGAGTTAAATGCCCTGTACGAGGAATTCCCTCAGCCCTAAGAATAGCATCACAGTACAAATGTTTTAATCTAGTATCATCGGTGTACACACCAACAGAATCTCCTTCGCCAAAATGGCCATGCATTGTTTCTTCGTGTTCATATGGAAGAAATCGATCTACAACACCATGCTTTTTCATTAATTCCTCGTAACTATACTTTTCCACTGGACCACCTAAGGCATCACCGATTGCTCCTCCAATTAAGGAGCCAAAGATCTTGTCAAATAATTTTGTTTTAACCACGCTATATCCTCCAAATACTAGTAAAACCTACTATCATCTCAGACCTGAAAAATATACTATAGCGATACTTATGCCGGCAATGTCAATAGTTGCTAGTAATAATAATTTAGAGAGCTTAAAGCTTTACTCAAACTTTATTCACGACTATGAGTAATTATCACCAAGCTAAAATAAAAACCTTAGATTTTTTTCCTACCTTAAGCGTTAGTAATTAATTTCCCACATGAATCATACCAAAGAAGAGTGGATGAAGCTTTTAGGTATTCAAAACTCAGAAATTCCCGATATTTTAATTATGGAGGGTACCTGGTGGGAAAAAGATGCTTACAAAAACCGATTGGCCGAATTAGAAAATCCCAGAAAACTGAATTTCCCTAATATGTATTTGGGCTACACTAATGGTCGAAATGTTCTTTTCTGTTGCGCATACGGCGCACCAAGAGCTGTGGAGCCAGTTCATATCTGTGGAATTTTAGGGACTCCTCGTGTTGTTCAGATTGGTTCTTGTGGTTCTTTGCAGTGGAACATACGAACTGGCGATATAATTATCCCTAATCCTGCGCAGATCGGTGAAGGCGCTTCTCAGTATTACAAAGGGCATACCAAATCATATCCCAGCATAAGCCTTGCTTCCGAAGCTTTAAAAATATTAAACAGTTGTGAATTAGATGTCCATCAGGGACTTCACTTAACGACCTCTGCCCTTTTTCAGCAAAATTTGGATACAATAACCAAGTGGAGTGAAACTGGATACCTTTCGGTTGATATGGAAACTTCTGCTGTATTTTCAGCCGCAAAATATTTTGGCATGGAAGCAATATCACTGGTTTTTGTATGGGATGAACTATTGAATGAGAGAACATGGTTAGATACTTTTTTGCCTGAGGAGAAAGAAAAGCAAAAAACTGCAAACAAGCTAACCTTTAAAACTGCGCTCGCATTAGCTTAATATCATATGGAGAAATAGAAATGGTAGAGAATGTTTGGTTATTAGTTGAAGATGCGGAGAAAGATATTGACTGCTTGTCTGTGGAACAATTTTCAAATGAGATCGAAGCTGGCACAGCTATAGGACTTGATATACGCGATTCTAGAGACAAAGCGCGACAAGGCTCAATTCCAGGTACTAAGCATGCACCAAGAGGAATGTTAGAATTTCTAACCGATCCTAATTCTGGATATCATGATGAAATGTTTGACCCAGCACAACGATATATTTTGTACTGCGGCTTAGGAGGTCAATCCGCATTAGCCGCTAAGACAATGCGAGAAATGGGTTATAACAATGTCGGACATTTAGAACCAGGCCTAACTGGATGGATAGAAGCAGGAAAGCCTATCGAAAAAGATTGAAATCAAAAAGCTACTGAATTTTCTTATAGTTATACTGCATAATTTTGTTGAATAGACAGGTTTATAGAGAGCGCACAGATGTTTATCGATAGCTTAAAATCAATCGTTGGTTCAAAGTTTGTCATTGAAGATAGAACACAGCTCTCCTCATATATAGAAGAAGCGCGTGGAGACTTCAAGAGCGAAACCTGTGCGCTAATCTCCCCAAAATCAACCGAGGAAACTGCTGCAGTTGTCTTGGAGTGTCAAAAAGCAGGAATATCAATCGTTCCACAAGGCGGTAACACTGGACTTTGCGGTGGAGCGGTTTCAAGGCAAGATCAGATAATATTGAATTTGAGTCGTATGAATAAAATTCTTACCATTGACAATGTCAATGACACCCTTACAGTTGAGGCAGGTTGTATTCTTAGCACCATCCAAGATTTCGCTAAGGAGCATGATAGATACTTTCCACTTAGTCTTGGCGCAGAAGGAAGCTGCCAAATTGGAGGAAATTTATCTACAAATGCTGGTGGCATTAATGTTCTTCGTTACGGAAATGTTCGAGATCAAGTATTAGGTCTTGAGGCAGTTTTAGCAAATGGCGAAGTGTGGAATGGTATGACTGAACTTAGGAAAAATAACACAGGGTATGATCTAAAGAATTTATTGATTGGATCTGAAGGAACTCTCGGTATAATTACAAAAGCTGTTCTGCGATTATTTCCATTGCCACGTCAAGTTGAGACTGCCTTTGTGGCTCTTACTGATCTAGAATCTAGTTTACACCTTCTAGCTAACGCCCGTGCAGACAGTGGTGGGGCATTGTCAAGTTTTGAACTCATTCCAGGTCTCGGGATAGAGCTTGCTAAAAGATACATTCCCGGGATTAATAATCCTCTAGACAGTGTACCTAATTGGTCCGTGATAATGGTTTATAGCAGTAGTTCGGAGGAGCATGATTTGCAAGCCTCTCTCGAGACAACTCTCAGCAATGCCTATGAGTCAGGAATATTGACAGACGGCGTAATCAGTCAAAATGAATTACAAACCAAGCAAATATGGGCAATTAGGGAAGGTCTTCGAGAAGCTCAAACTATGGAGGGCATCGCTTTCACTCATGATATTTCTGTTAAAGTATCTCAGGTTCCAGAGCTAATAAAACGAGCTACTATCGATGGCGAGAAAATTGTACCAGGAGTGCGTGTATATCCATTCGGACACGTGGGTGACGGGAATATTCACTTAAGTTTTCTTCAGCCTCTCAAAATGGATAAAAATATATTCCGAAGCAGGAAAATAGAATTTAGAAAATTAATTTTTGACATCATTAATGAGCTTAACGGGTCATTTAGCGCTGAACATGGCATCGGTTTACTTCGTCTTAATGAAATGTCCCTATATAAAAGTCCTACAGAGATTAGAATGATGCTAAAAATAAAAGATGCACTGGATCCCGAAGGGATTCTGAATCCTGGGAAAGTTGTTCCACGTTAAATTGATCTGTGAGCTTTAAAATCAATCATCCTTTACCATTTGATGATTAACTAAATTAGCATATAAACCTTGATCTCTAAGTAACTCCTCATGAATCCCACTTTCTACAATTTTCCCTTTGTCCATAACTAATATACGATCGGCTTCTTGAATTGTCGACAGCCGATGCGCAATTACCAATGTGGTTCGATTAGCCTGTAACTTGCTTAGAGACTGATGAACCACTTGTTCACTCAAGGTGTCAAGATGGGAAGTAGCCTCATCGAGAATCAAAACTGGAGCATTTTTAAGAAATGCACGTGCTATAGCAACCCGTTGTCTCTGACCTCCCGAAAGCGATGTGCCGCGCTCTCCGACATTAGTTTCTAATCCAAGAGGCAGTCCGGTAATTAAACTCTCTAATGCTGAATATTCAATCGCGCGATAAAGTTCTGTTCTTGATGCATCAGGTTTTGCTATTCGAATATTCGCCTCCAATGTATCGTTAAAAAGATAGGTGTCCTGAGAGACTAATGCGAGTTTCTGGCGCAACTCATCCAATCTATATTGACGTAAATCATGATTGCCAAATGCGATTACTCCATTCGTTGGATCCCAGAATCGCATCAGTAAATTAGCGAGTGTAGTTTTCCCGCTCCCCGACGGCCCAACAATAGCTACCGTTTTGCCCGCCTCAATTTTGGAGGAAATATTGTCTAAGACTATGGCCTTTCCGCCGGGGTACCAAAACGAAACACCCTTAATTTGGATTATTTGTTCTCGAGTATGGAAATTTAAACCAGGACCATCTTTGATAATTTCCGGTTCGTTTTCGAGACCGTAAAGTCTTCTAGTTGCTCCAAGAGTATCTGCAAGTTGGCGGCCTATTTCGGCAATTTCTGAAATTGGGAGAAATGCAGCCATCGCTAATATTGTTAGTAATGGAAGAGCTCCCGCATCAATGTTGTTACTTTGAACGAGGATTGTTCCCGTAACAACAATAGCTAAACCGCCCAATCCTGTCAAAGTATCCAATGCTGCTTCTTGGAAAACCAGTTGGCGATAAAAAGGAAGTCGTAGTGAGATATGGTTTTGAGCTAATACATTCAATTTTTCCTGCCGTCTTACCTCGTTCTGAAAGGATAAAATTTCCGTCATCCCCTGTATAGAGTCAATTACGTATGCAGTTAATTCTCCGGATGCTTCTTTTGCTTTGGAGCCTAAATCATCGAGCCGTTTACGCATAAGAAATGGACTAGCAGATACTAGAATTAAAAATGGAAGAATAGATAATCCAAGCCAAATATTTTGACTAAGTAAAATCCCTAACACTGTCCCTGGAACAAGAATAGAAACTAAGGCAGGTGCTATTGTATGTGCAAAAAAATACTCAATCATCTCGATATCTTGAGTAGCTATTGACATAATATCGCCGGTGCGCCGGCGTGTAAGATAAGCGGGTGCAAGACGATCAATTTTCCGGAAAGCCGCGATTCTTAGATCAGCTAATAGCCTAAAAGCCATATCGTGAGCAAGCCAAGATTCTAACCAATGCAAAATTCCAGTAAAAGTCGCTGAGAAACACAACCCTATTACAAATGGTTGAAATGATTGCTCACTCTTTAATGCCCATACGATCAATGCGCTAAATATTCCTATCCCAATATAAGTAAGGACACGAAGAATTCCACAAATAAAAACAACGGATGCTTTCGCCTTCCAGGGAATGATATGCCTAAGTAAAATTAAAATGGTCTGCGACCAACTTAAACCTTCTGCCCGAACAACACCTTCGGTAGGAGGTAACCCCGTATCAGGTTGAACCGTGGCATCCTTAAAAACTCTATCCTCTCGCGGTATACGTTCTCGTTTTAAACATAACTTCGCCTTGTCTATAAGGTCTAACTGATCTGCCATAAGTGACTTATAGAATTGGCCTGACCTAATCAACTCAAGATGTGTGCCTTTCTCCTTAATATTGCCATCAGCGAGGACTAGAATTTGATCACACTTTATTATGCTAGATAATCGGTGTGCTAAAACTATGGTAGTGCGTCCAACCATAAGTTTATCCAGCGCATCTAAAATAATCGCTTCATTTTCTGCGTCTACCGATGAAAGGGCTTCATCAAGAATTAAGATTGGTGCATCTCTTAACAATGCTCTTGCTATCGCCACCCGTTGTTTTTGGCCCCCCGATAACTTAATACCCCTTTCTCCAATTAGAGTGTCATACCCATTCGGCAAATCCATAATAAACTGATAGATATTTGCCTTTTTTGTTGCATCATCTAACTCTTGGTCAGTCGCGTCAAACTTTCCAATCTGGAGATTCTCCCGGACTGTTCCATGAAATAAAAACGCATCTTGATAAACAACAGATATATTCTGTCGTAATATATTCAATGGCAGTTGCCGAATATCGATATCACCGATCCGGATAGACCCATCAGAAACTTCATGAAATCGCTCAATCAATCTGACAATAGTAGACTTTCCACTTCCACTCGGCCCCACAATACCTACACGCTCTCCTTGATTTACTATAAAACTTAGCTCGCTATGAACCTTTTCACGTTTTCCAGGAT
>CAYFJI010000054.1:0-12718 GCA_964343365.1 uncultured Acidiferrobacteraceae bacterium | reverse complement strand
CCTGATCTTGATAAACTAGTCATGGAATTGCGTGAAACTCATCCTCGTATAAAACCAACTCGACTAGCAACTGAAGGAGCCTTTCACACCTATTATATGATTGAGGCGGCGATCAAATTTCGACCCTTTCTTGAATCGACAAATTTCCAGCTTGGAAAATACTATGTTGCCTCCAATTTTTCTGGAGGATTTCATGAAGATAACGCTGAAGCTATGCAATTGCACTTATTTAATCAACTGTTCCATGCTGTTCGTTGGCATGAGAACTTGCTAAACGCATCGAGCAAAAATATCACAGATGTTATTGAGTTTGGTGGAGGTATTGGCAAAGGAAGTTCGCCAAGTGATAAAAAGCCAAACCTTGCCAGCATTACAAAAAGAATTTTTCGAAAAACAGATAATCCACCTCGATATCACGCTGTCATAAACCTAGAATCCCTAAAAAGCACGATAAGCGAACTAAATAACAATAAATCAGCTCCATGATTTAATTCAAACTATCATTAGATGTTCACGTAATCATATATTTTATTTTTACCTACAAATGATTCCATTCCTCCAGTTATCAAATACTAGGCGAAAAAGTATGGCGTTATTTATTTTTGCAATTATTTCATTTCAGTGTCTAACAATTTTCGCTGATTATTGTTGGGCCTATGATGATGAAGCAATGGCAACATACGAGAAAATAAAAACCTGTACCAACTGCGATCTAAGCTCTGTTCAACTAGCAAAAATAAGGCTACCTGATCCCTACTTTACTTGGTTAAATTTAGCCTTAAAACCTATCTTTATCGTTGATTACCAAAACTCATCATTGCATAAAGCAAATTTGCAAAATGCTAACCTGAATTTAGTTGATTTATCTAATTCTGACCTATCCAACGCAAATCTGAGAGGAGCAGAATTAATGTGTGTCCAACTTACTGGTGCTAATTTAGAGTATGCTAATTTAGAGGCTACTAAAATGTGGAATGCTCAATTGAACCAAACCAATCTTTTTGCTAGTAATCTATATAATAGTTACCTACGGCGAAGCAATCTACAAGCCGCAAATCTTGAAAGAGCAAACCTGATGAAAGCAGATCTCAGCCTAGCTAATTTAGCTAAAACTAATTTACGTCATGCTAACCTTAATGGCGCAATACTGCGGGGAGCAGATTTGCAGTCGGCAGACTTAAGTGGGGTTTATCTCCATATGGCAAATCTGATTGGAGTCAATTTTTCCCATGCTCAACTAAGTGGGGCTGATTCCAGAGGACCCGAAAGAATAAGATACCCATACACTTATGTTCAACAACTTTCTCAAATAACAAATGAAATTGACACTAATTTTAGTAAATCAAATCTTTCTCATGTAACAATGCAGAATTCTTGGATTCCATATGCAGATTTTACAGGAGCTAACCTGGAAAATGCTGATCTGAGATCGTCAAATTTTAATGGATCATGGTTTGTAAGTGCTAATCTGAGAGGTGCGGACTTAAGGGATACAAATTTGAGTTATGCCAACCTCAGAGGAGCAGATCTCAGAGGTGCAAAACTCGACGGTGCTAACCTAACAGGTGCTGACTTTTCGTCTAATAAAATCCTTGGACTTAGGAAAACGAAACTGGATAATTGATTAGTGTAAATTGCGCTCATAATAAACTAGGTTAATTTCTGCCTTAATTGGGACATTCACCCATGCAGTCAATCTACAAAAAAATGAGTATTATCAGTGAAACAAGTTTGTTGTGAATAGTTGGCGCTTAGGCAGGTAAAGAATACAGCCTTCGAAAAAAATATTGTGAATTCATTATTTCTCTATTCTGCAACTGTAATGATTTGGGGTTCTACCTGGATCGCGATTACTCTACAAATTGGAATAGTCTCTCCAGAGATTTCCTTGATCTATCGTTTCGCTATTTCTGCGCTACTACTTTTTATTTTGTGTGGAATCCGAAAAATCCAGCTACCAGTCGGTTGGCGTACTCATGGACTTATAGCTCTTTTAGGTTTCTGTCTTTTTGGCTTTAACTACTTTTTATTTTATTTGGTTACTGAACGGATTACCAGTGGACTAGTAGCAGTAATTTTTTCAACCATCACTCTTATGAATATTCTAAACAGTTCACTTTTTCTCAATCGACGCATAGAGATGCGAATAATACTGGGTTCAGTTGTTGGTCTACTGGGAATTATTTTGGTATTTTTGCCCGAAGTAAGAGCAGCCGAGATGTCGGCTGGTATTGTGTCGGCCGCAATCTTAGGGGTAATTGCTACCTATCTGGCTTCTATCGGAAACATCATCTCAGCGCACATACAAAAAATCGGTATTGAGGTGATTCCTAGTAATGCGCTTGGGATGCTTTATGGCACTCTAATCCTACTTTTCTATTCGATCATCAATAACTCGACCTTTAATTTTGATCTAAGTTTAGGATACGTAGGCTCTCTTGCATACCTAAGCCTATTTGGCTCTGCTCTTGCTTTTACGCTCTATCTTACTCTTGTCGGAAAAATTGGTCCTGAAAAAGCAGCATATGCCACTGTTTTATTCCCAATCGTCGCGCTAACTTTGTCGACTATGTTTGAGAATTATACATGGAGTAGTACTGCTGGCATTGGAGTAACACTAGTACTATCAGGCAATATTATTGTGATTACAACACGTGCCCAAACGAAAGAGTTAATTCAAAAAATAAGTGGCTTTTTTAGTTGAGACACTAGATATTTTTTTTCCTTAGATAATTTAACCAAATTGTTGCTACCAAACAAATTAGCAAAACTGGTAAAACTAAGATATTCATCATTCTCCATCCTATCCATTGGCTAAGCCATCCGGATGAAAGTGCCGTCACCGCTACTATCAACCATACCATAAAATCATTTAGCCCTTGAGTCTTTGCTTTTTCCGACAAAGTATATGATTCGGTAACTAATGTTGTGCTGCCAATGAAAACAAAGTTCCAACCCAATCCAAGTAAAAAGAGGGATACCCAAAAATTTGAAAAGCTTTGGCCCTGCAAGTTAACAAAGACGCAACAAAAAATTAGGGCGAGTCCTGCCATCATAATGCGGGTCACCCCAAATTTCTTAATTAAATATCCAGTGAAGAACGATGGCGCATACATACCGAAAACATGCCACTGAAAAACAAAAGCAGTTTGACTGAAAGTGTGGCCAGTTTTGGTCATAGCAATTGGTGTTGACGTCATGATTAAATTCATAATGCCATAAGCTGTTACGGCACCTAACGCCGCTACTACAAAAATCGGCTGAATTGCAATTTCTGCTAATCTCCGACCAGTTGAACGTCTCTCTAATACGGTAGGCAGAGGAATTCTGATCCAACACATTAAAATAATAGATACGCCATAGATCACAGCGAGAGTTGCATAACTACCGGCAAAAGGGTAATCAGAAATCCAATCACTTGACCAATTAGCAAGATTTGGGCCCAAAAAAGCTGCTACAACACCACCAGCCATAACCCAAGAGATGGCGCGACTCCGATAGGCTTCATTAGCAACATCAGCGGCCGCAAAGCGATAAAACTGGCCAAATCCATTAAAAAAACCAATTGTTAAGGAACCACCACAAAATAAATAAAAATTTTGGTTCAAAATCCCCATGGTAGCTATACAGGCTCCAATTATTCCTAATATTAAACCCGTCACGAAACCTGCTCGGCGTCCAACAAATTTCATTAGAAATGAAGCTGGAAATACAGACAAAAGACTTCCAATGAAGACGCAAGCCAACGGTAATGTCGCCCACGCCTCGCTACTCGCCAAAGACAGGCCTATAAGTGGTGATGTAGCGATCATAAGTGAAGTGGCAGACATCATTAGAGCTAGACAAATCGACAGCAACAAAACATTTCTCTTCATTGCTACAATGTCTTCATTCAAAACAGCATTGCCCATTTCAGGTCGATTTCTCTTTCAAAAAATACCCCTAATTATGTCGGTCGAGAAGTCCGTATTAAAATTATTAGAAATTTCTTCAGAGTAAAGTGTAATTTCCGTTTACGTAAACGTTAATTATGGATATAATCTTCTATCAGTAGCTAAATTCCTCAAGAAATAGTATATGACAGAACTTCTAACAATTTCTGAACTAGCAGAAGAATTTGCAATCACGACAAGAACCATTCGCTTTTATGAAGACCAAGGTTTACTTCAACCAAAAAGACATGGGCGTCAACGGATTTATTCACGACGAGATCGACAGCGACTCAGCCAAATATTGCGAGTAAAAGGTTTAGGCTTATCATTAAGTGAAATTTCTGAAATTCTTAATTTATACGACCTGGATCAGGATGACAAACAGGAAATCGATAGACTGCTTCAAAATGTGCGTCAACGCCGAAATGTGTTAAAACAGAAACGCAATGATATTGATGCTACATTGATCGAATTGAACCAAATCGAACAAAGATGCAAGAATCGAATTGAGTCAACTTCCTAAACTCAATCACAGAACTTAACTGACTCGGTAAAATTAACTTGAATACATCTACCACATCATATAGCGGTCTTCGGTTTTTATTGATAATGGCTTGCCTGGTTATTATTATCGCAGGCCTAAAATCGGCCAGTGCAATTGTCGTACCATTATTAATTGCCCTATTTCTTGCGATGCTCGTAACACCTCTAATGATTTGGCTTCGTGAAAAAGGTATACCAACCATAGTTTCATTAATACTGATATTAATCATACTAATTGGGTTTATTGCTATTGTTGGGTCGCTTATTGGTACATCTATAAACGAATTAAGTGGGGCACTCCCCGCCTATGAACAAAAACTTCTCGTAGCACAAGAAAAGGCAATTATTTATGTTGGAAGCCTCGGTATTGATTTGCCAGCGGAGGGAATAGGTGAACTAATTGACCCAAGAGAAGCTGCTCAATTTTTTGGCGGACTACTCACCAGTTTTGGTGGAATTTTATCTGACAGCCTTTTGATAATTTTTATGGTGCTGTTCGTTTTAGTTGAAGCAATCGCGCTACCAGAAAAACTAAGAACAATTGTCTCAAACCCTGAGAAAACGATGATTAATTTCGCGGGTTTTATGGAAGATTTGAAAAAATATTTGGGAATAAAAACCGCAGTTAGTCTATTAACCGGAGTGGTCGTTACTATATGGTTAACCATTCTGGGCGTTGAATTCGCAATCCTGTGGGGATTTGTGGCATTTTTATTGAACTTTGTTCCTTATGTGGGATCTCTTATCGCGGCAGTTCCCGTAGTAGTTCTTGGAATATTGGACGTTGGCTTTACTCATGCAATACTCATTGCGGCGGGCTATTTGACTGTCAACATGATAGTCGGCAATCTACTTGAACCGCGCTTCATGGGTCAAGGAGTGGGGCTATCTACCCTTGTGGTATTTCTATCACTGGTATTTTGGGGGTGGGTTTTTGGGCCTGTTGGAATGTTTCTTTCAGTACCGCTTACGATGTTAGTAAAAATTGGCTTAGAACATTATCCAAAAAGTCAGTGGATAGCAGTGTTACTGAGCGCCGACATCAAGAAAAAAAGATAATGGATTCTACCAACAATCAAGAAGTACAACTTTTAGCACTTTCTCCACTTGATGGACGTTACGCTGGTAAGATCGCGCGGCTCAAATCTATCTTTAGCGAATTTGGACTCATTAAATATAGAGTGATAATAGAGGTGAAGTGGCTAATTGCACTTAGCAATAGTAAAAAAATTGTCGAATTGCCATCATTCTCTAAAACAGGGCTAGAATTTTTTGAAAATATAATTGATCAATTCTCATTAGCTGATGCAATTAGTGTAAAAAAAATCGAACACGTAACGAATCATGACATTAAGGCAGTGGAATACTTTTTGAAGGATCAATTAACTAGTAAAGAAGAGATAGATGATGCAACACCATTTATCCATTTCGCATGCACCTCGGAGGATATCAACAATCTAGCTTATGCATTAATGCTGAAAGAAGGAAGAGAAGAAATTATATTGCCCGCACTGAATCAAATTAAAGATCGACTTAAAGAGCTCGCGCGGGAATATTCGAACACTCCTATGTTGGCGCGTACTCATGGGCAAGCAGCGAGTCCTACCACGATGGGAAAGGAGTTAGCAAACTTTTTATCAAGACTGAAAGTTGCATCTAATAAGCTTAACAATGTTCCTATATATGGAAAATTTAATGGAGCAGTAGGTAATTTTAATGCTCACGCTGTTGCGTATCCTGACGTAAATTGGCCTGAATTAACTCAGTCATTTGTGGAGGGCCTTGGTCTATCTTACCAAAAAATGACAACCCAAATTGAGCCTCATGATGGAATAGCAGAACTCTGTCAAAGTCTCCAGCAAATTAATACAATTTTATTGGATCTCAATCGTGATCTGTGGACATATATTTCACTTAATTACTTTCGCCAAAAGGTTATGCCAGACGAAATCGGCTCCAGCACCATGCCACACAAAGTCAATCCTATAGATTTTGAAAATTCTGAAGGAAATATTGGCATAGCCAATGCAATCTTGAGCCATCTAGTTCAAAAACTTCCTATTAGCCGCTTGCAACGTGACCTTACTGATTCAACCACGTTACGAAACCTGGGTGTTGCCTTCGGTCACAGTCTAGTTGCATATACGTCCATCCTAAAGGGTCTAGATAAAATAGAACTAAATACAACAGTTCTAGCGTTAGAACTGGATCAATCATGGGAGATACTGTCAGAAGCAATTCAAACGGTAATGAGACGACATGCAGTCGACAAGCCGTATGAACAACTCAAAGAACTCACACGTGGAAAAGAGCATATTACACCTGAACTTCTGAAAACTTTCATAGAGCAGCTTCCAATACCAAACGAATCACGTGACGTTCTCCTACAGCTTAGTCCAAAAACTTATTTAGGTTGTGCGGTAGATTTAACTTTAAACTCGCTAAAAGAGAAGTGAAGTATCGGCCTTTTTCACTAACACTCTTAAAGTCATCGTGATTCGCCTATCTAAAATCATGGCTAGCAGAGGTATATGCTCTCGCCGTGAGGCTGATGAAATGATCCAACAAGGTCTTGTCATCGTAGATAACGAGATCATATCTAAAGTGGGAACAAAGATACGACCAGATGCAGAAATTGTGTTAGCCCCTGAAGCAATTAATGCTCGAGCTAAATTAGCTACTATCTTAATAAACAAGCCACCCGGTTATGTCGCGACACAAGCGGAGAAACCATATGCTGACATTCGTACTCTAATCACAGCAAAGAATCAATATAATGCCAAACACAATGAAAAGAATAAAACTATTGACGTAAAATCACTACACACCGCTGGTCGCCTCGACATTGATTCATCGGGGCTTTTGGTTCTAACTCAAGATGGTGCGATCGTGCGAAAACTTATCCACCCTACACATCCTATATCAAAAGAATATATCGTTCGGGTAAGTGGGAAAATTACTAAGTCTGCCATTCAATTACTCGAGGGAGGATTATCATTAGACGAAAAATTACTCCGACCTGCTAAAGTTTTGCAGATTAATAGCAATCAACTTCACTTTACACTTCGAGAAGGTCGAAAACGGCAGATTCGTAGAATGTGTGACCTAGTCGACCTTCATGTTAAATCGCTGGTTAGAGTCAAAATTGGAATGCTTTGTCTGGCAGATTTACCTCGCGGAAAATGGCGCTTTATGAGAAAAGATGAACGCTTTTAACCTCTACAATTTATTTACGAACCGAAAAACAATCCATCACACGAATCATGGGGTGGGAATGCGGAAAAGTATCTTAATAAGATATAGTGATCTTGTAGAATAATTAAAGCAATGTTTCTATAACATATCGGTATCAAAAAAATAAATTAATATTAATCTATGTATATTCTAGCAATTCTATTATCACTTTTGGGGCTGTGCGTTTGTATCAGTATATTCTGGGTAACTTGGAAAGTAGTGTGGAAAAATTCCGATGATGACCCTAATGTGAGATAATGATTAGGTAATTTTTTTTCAAAAAAATAACATCGTTATTTGAAAAAGATTGGGGGGAAATTTAAAATGCGTATGCGGTTCACAATTATTACCTTGTTATTGGTATCTGTAGTTGGCTGCACCTATCCTTTTTTTACAAAAGCTACAGACTTTTCTTTAGAAAAGGCATATATGCCCACTAAACTTTAAACCTGAATTCACTATTTTTTGCACACAAAAAAAAGAACGTTAACTGCCATAATCATCTTAGGAATTGGGATTAGTATGTAAAGCGTTACAAAAAATATTAGATATTTGTATTTTGGTATAAGCGCTACATAGACCTCTCTTCATAGTGATGCTCATGTAGAAAGGACGTATTCGATTCAAAATTTTCCGAAGCAAAATTCTGACTACACCCACATAGTAAATCGATCTCTCTCAGGGCGATAAAAAACAATAATTCACCTAACTATATACAGCTTTATATCACACTAAGAAAATTCCAATTAGTCCTAGTAGGAATACAGATATCCCAATAATAGCAACTACGATGCCTACGCCTACGCCTTCGCTCATGCCATTAGTTTTTGCGTCATTATCCATAATTAGTTTAACTCTTGTCTTTAATGTATTTTAACTTGAATTATATCGGAGAAAACGATATTTCTGTCATACCACATAAAAAATTTATTCCACCATGGGTTGAGCCAAGATCCAGAGACTTAACATCGTGTAAAGCACCATCAACACTATCATGGGAATTTGGCTATATAACGCAGTTCTAACGTTACGAAAAATACCTAGCGCTGTTTTGTGGGCTATATAAACTGAAACCACATGTCCAGATACAACAGCACCCACTGCTATATACCAACTAATACGAGCATCTATCACACCGATATTTGGACGATATCCTGATGTCCCAAAAATATTCCACCCAAGACCCAGAGGGTCAGAAATAAGAGGTATCAAATACTGTCCTGTGATGAGCAAAAAGGAAAGATAATGCGCGAGATGATACGCAATCGCTATTGGTACTAATGTCAGTATAAATGAGCAAGCGATGTCGAGAGTGTTAACAATTCCATCAGAATCCATTTTTGACCTAGAAGCTAAAACGATCCGCATCATCAACCAACAAAAAACTATATAAATTAGAAAGAACAACATCGGCACCAATAATAATGCAAAATTTCCAATAAAAAATATCTCTTCGGCTATGCTGCGATCTAGAATACTTAACCAAAGAGGTGTTTCGAGGAATCCATCAAAGGTGACAGATGCAAGTAAAATTAGCACAAAAACCATCAGGGAAAGAGGTACACTGGTGGATTGAAGTAGTCCAAGTCCTGGAGGACGCAGATTCCATTCAACTTGGTCAGTTTTAGCGTACCTTACACAACTATATCCATTCACACAGTCTTTACTATTCTGCGGGCATGAGTAAATCTGGCACTTGTTTTGACTGCCAATTAACCGGACCCGAATTTCCATAGGCGAAAATCCAGAAAATATTCGAAAAACCAAAGAAAATGGATCTGCATTGTGCAACCATGTCTCTCGACCATATAAAAACATTCCGAGCCAGGTTGTGCATCCATAAATGGTAATAATCCTTGCTAAATTTCTGGGATCGCTCCCGTCGGTCCAGAGAAGTTCTGCCCAAAAAAATCCGATCAACCCGATCACGGCTGGCCACATTTGCCAAGATTTTGGATAAGGAAAATTGCGAGACAAATTGCTCAAACCAAAACCCTGCTCCAAAAGAACTTCGGCCCATAAAAATAAAGTTCGAAAAGGATTAATTAGTGACCACAAATCACCCACCAATACTGAAACATATACGACTCCTACCCACCAAATAACCCAAACTAAAACTGGCGTTACATTATTATAGGGATTGGTATCGCCCCAATATCCTGCAATAATTGCGGTGACAAGAATAATTACTCCAATCAATCTAATCAAGAACAGAACAAACGGCGCAATCAGAATGCGAAAAAATTTAGACTTTAATAGATTGATCCGAGAATAATGAAACTGCTCAAATGTGGTTGTCGCAAACATTGCTATTAAAATAAACGATAATACAATTGTAATCCCAGCGCCTAGGACCCACAGTGATAATGGCACAGGTAGATCATATCGCTGACCAAATCCATGCGCTCTAACTACATTACTACCAAATAAACATACCAGAAGTATGAAGAAACAACAAAAAAATCTGATGCTTTTCACTATATAGATATTTAATACGTACTAAAAGATTGTTTCAAACGAGTTTGATATTCTTAATTTTCTGGACAATCTCTATTGTCCAATCCCCAGGGCAAAGTTGTCCGGCATAATATAGCCTTAGTCATACTAGATTTCTCTACTAATGCCTCTCTGAGATCTGCATCACTGAAATTGGCGCCCTTCATTCGAGCTCCACTTAGGTCCGCTCCACGCAATACAGAATTTCTCAAATTGGCGTTACGAAGATCTATTTTACGCAAATTTGAGAAACCCAAATTAGCTCCACTAAGATCGGCATTCTGGAGATTAGCTTTCCTCAAATCAACTTGGACTAACTTTGTATCACGTAGATCTGCATTGATAAGGATGGCCCCAAAAAGTATGGCTCGCGTTAAATCTGCCTGTACTAAGGTGGCGCCCTTTAGTTTAACAGCCGTAAAATCTACCCTTACGAGATCAGCCCCATCGAGATTCGCTTCATCGAAATCAGCACCACGCAAATCACAACCGCGACAACCACCAGTAGATTCTAAAGATTTCACTCTCGCCATAAAAATTGGATCGGAGTTACGCCTATCGAGCTCTTCACCCCCGGGGCGAAAATGTACAGCTAATTGAGTATTTATCTTAATATCTGATAAGTTTGACTTTGGGGTTTTAACTGATATCAATCCTGCCATATTTGCTTCAATAGGTGCGCAGTTCAATATAGCAAAAACCAAGAGAAAGCCAAAGACAACAGAAGGTTTATCTAATCTTGATAAGTTAAACAAAGACCGCGCCACTCATTAAGCCCGAGGACGTACGAAGCTAAACCCTTTTCTTCTTATCTAACATTTTTTGAAATTAACGGTATTTACTGCGACTGCGCAACCATATACTCAACCGCAGCCGCCACTTCCGCATCGCTCAGAGCGGGATTGCCTCCCTTTGCAGGCATGACACCTTTCTCGCCTTGGAATCCATTAATAGCATGCTTAATAAGTGTGTCCATACCGGCTATCATACGCTCCTCCCAGACACCGATATCTCCTGTACGGGGAGCTCCAGCTATCCCAGCACCATGGCAGGCCATACAAGCCATAGAATAGACTTGCTCTCCGTCAGGTAGAACATTACTGGCAAGACTTTCGGCGGCTTCGACTTTGGGCATCTCCTCATTTTTTATTGATTCTTCCTCTTTTTCTTCTTCTTCGACATTTATTCGCCCAACCATCGAAATACGATCACTTATACCAGAACCACCTCCCAACAATATGCTCCTTTGTTGCTCCACTCGATTCGGCGTATCCAGGTGCCAACTAACAAAAACTACGATCACTAAAATAAATAAAAGCGAACAAATGGTGAGGAAACTTTTCATAAGGCGTTTTTCAAGATGTTAGGTTAAATTTATACATGAGGACCGACTAATAATTAATCCATTCAGGAGCATAGATATCTTTAGTGGTGAGTTTCAACTACAAAATCATTTGGACTCAGAAAAATTTCCCTCGCAAAGAATGTGTAATCAGCTTCCAAAGCACCAATACCGACAAAAACAATTAGCACCAATGGTGGAACCAATACTGCGTATACCAATGCGAAACGCTCCCAGACCATATGCATGAAAACAGCGACAATCAAACCTGCTTTCAAAAACATAAAAATTACGATAAGAAACCATCTTATCCAGCCCTCAAACTGCCAATAATCAACCATATAAGACGCGGCACTTAATACAAAAAGCAGCGTCCATATTTTGAAATATATTCCAAGCGGGTGTTGTTGTTCTTCTGTCTGTGCCATGTTTTCCCTACCAAAGATAAAAGAATGCGAAAATAAAGACCCAAACCAAATCTACAAAATGCCAGTATAGACCCATAGTTTCTACCATTTCATAGCGTTGAGGTCTGCCTGTCATGAATCCAGGGCGCTCTTCATCCATATTTCCGCGTAAGACTTTAACCGCGACGATGATTAAGAAAATAACACCTATGGAAACGTGCGTACCATGAAACCCTGTAATCATAAAAAAGATGGCTCCGAACTGTGGTGCACCCATTGGGTTACTCCATGGGCGCACCCCTTCCTCAAAAATAAGCTTAGACCATTCGAAGACCTGCATTCCAACAAAGGTTGCACCTAATAAAGCTGTGACCAACAAAAGTGCAAATGTAACCTTGCGATTCTTACGGTAACCAAAATTTACTGCTAACGCCATCGTTCCGCTGCTTGTGATTAACACAAAGGTCATGATAGCAATTAGGATTAATGGGATCTTTTGACCAAAAAGAGTGAGAGCAAATACCTCACTAGAATTAGGCCAGGGATCAGTTGTAGACATACGTACCGTCATATAAGCAATCAAAAAACAACTGAATATGAAAGTGTCACTGATCAAAAATATCCACATCATTGCCTTACCCCAAGGCACACGTTTAAACGCTACTTGATCAGACGACCAATCGGCCACCACACCTGAAGTCCCAGGCAATAACTCAGTAGCATTCGCAGTTGTTGCTTGCGAAGTTTGCGTCATCGATTCTCTT